>JANMFA010000452.1:0-2151 GCA_031377545.1 Hyphomicrobiales bacterium
AGACCGGAATGAAGATCGAAAAGAGCCCATACCACTCGATCCAGACCAGATAATACTGGACCGGCAGTGCGACAAAAAATGCCGCGAGCAGCGCCCAGTGATCGCCGCGCCGGCTGTTGGTCAGCGTGATGAACTCCCGCAGCGCGAAGAACGACGCCAGCGCATAGAGGATCACCACCGCCGTCTTGCCGAAAGCGATGGCGGCACCCAGCAGGATCACCATGATCCACCAGGCGTTCACCCGCGCGTTCAGATTGTCGACAGTGGGCGACTCCTTGCCCGCCGCCTTCACCTTCAGAATGCCGCCGATGACGCTGGCGATGGCCAGCACGCCAACAACGCCCCCGAACAGCAGCAGCACTTCACGCGGCATCGCGAGCATCGGAACCTCCGGCTGATGGTGACGACGAAGGCGCGAGGTCACTGCCGAGCGCGAGCAGTGCGTTGCGCGCCCGTTCAAGGAAAACGAGGCGGTCCTCGCCCTCCCCGACCCGCAGCGGCGCGCCGAATGTGACGCTGCACAGGATCGGCAATGGCAGGAACTCGCCCTTGGGCAAGACACGGGAGAGGTTGTCGATCCAGGTCGGGATCAATTCGACGTCTGGCCGGGCCTTGGCGAGGTTATAGATGCCGGACTTGAACGGCAGCAGGGGCGCGTCGGTCATGTTCCGGGTGCCTTCGGGGAAAACAATAAGGCTGTCACCGGCGTCCAGCGCGGCAGTCATGACGGCGATGGGGTCATGCGTGCGGTTCTCGGCTACCCGTTCAATCAGCACGGCCTTGAAAACCTTGGCGCCGAGAAACAGCTTGATCCGACCCTCGCGCCAGTAATCGGCACCGGCTACAGGTCTTGTACGGTCGCGCAATTCCTTCGGCAGAACGGACCAGATCAGCACAAAGTCGCCGTGGCTCGCGTGGTTGGCGAAATAGATGCGCTGGCGCGGCTCCGGCGTCACCCCACGCCAGTCCGGGCGGACGCCCGTCATCAGCCGCGCGAAGGCGGTGACGGCTGCGGAGGTCAAGGCTTCAAGAATGGGCACGGATACCGTCGCTTCCGGTGGCTTGTCACATCATCCAGCTGGACTTGGCCTGAGCCATTCCAACGGCCCCTCTTTACCCAAAATCCCGTTTCACTTTGGCGATGCCGGCAATCATCCCATGTTTCAGCCATCGAACGATTTGTCTTCCCCATTCCAAAAGCTTACATCGACCACATGACATGTCCGAGCGCAATCGAACCCATTCACATCATCGGCGGCGGGCTGGCGGGCTCCGAAGCGGCCTGGCAGATCGCGGAATCCGGCGTGCCTGTCGTTCTGCACGAGATGCGCCCGGTGCGGATGACGGATGCACACAAGACGCAGGGACTGGCTGAACTCGTCTGTTCCAACTCATTCCGCTCGGATGATTCAGAGATGAATGCTGTCGGTCAGATCCATTGGGAAATGCGGCAGCTCAATTCGCTGATCATGACGACAGCGGACAAGCATCAGGTGCCAGCCGGTTCGGCGCTGGCGGTGGATCGCGATGGCTTTTCGGAGGCCGTTACAGCGAAACTTGAGGCGCATCCGTTGATTCACATCGCTCGCGAAGAGATTCAGGGCCTGCCGCCAAGTGACTGGGACAGCGTGATTATCGCCACTGGCCCATTGACGTCAGCAGCTCTGGCCGATGCCATTCGCGCCAAAACCGGGGCCGACAGCCTCGCCTTCTTCGACGCGATTGCGCCGATCATCTACCGCGAGAGCGTCGATATGGGGAAGGCGTGGTTCCAGTCGCGCTACGACAAGGCCGGACCGGGCGGCACCGGCGCGGATTATCTCAATTGCCCGATGGACAAGGAGCAATACGACGCCTTCATCGATGCGCTGATCGCATCGGACAAGACGGAATTCAAGGAATGGGAAGGCACGCCCTATTTCGACGGCTGCCTGCCCATCGAGGTGATGGCAGAGCGCGGGCGCGAGACACTGCGCCACGGGCCGATGAAGCCTGTGGGACTTACCAACCCGCACCAGCCCGACATCAAGGCCCATGCCGTGGTGCAACTGCGGCAAGACAATGCGCTGGGGACATTGTTCAACATGGTGGGGTTCCAGACCAAGCTGAAGTACGGAGCCCAGGCCGATGTGTTCCGGCTGATCCCCGGAC
>JANMFA010000498.1:0-2291 GCA_031377545.1 Hyphomicrobiales bacterium
GATGCGGTCGTTCTCACCATGGACGAACAGGCCGGACGACGGGCAAGGTGCAAGGAAGGTGTAGTCATAGCGGTTCGCCATGGCGGCAATGGACAGAAAGCCCTCGATTTCCGGACGGCGCATCAGCAATTGCATGCCGATCCATGCCCCGAAGGAAACGCCGGCAACCCAGCAGGTCTTGGCCTCTGGTGCCATCGCCTGCGCCCAGTCCAGCGCCGAAGCGGCATCGGACAACTCGCCCGAGCCGTGGTCGAACACGCCCTGGCTGCGGCCGATGCCCCGGAAGTTGAAGCGCAAAACAGAAAAGCCGCGCTCCAGATAGGCGTAATAGAGATTATAGATGATCTGGTTGTTCATTGTGCCGCCGAACTGCGGATGCGGATGCAGCAGCAGCGCGATCGGGGCGCCGCGTTTCTTCGACATCTGGTAGCGGCCCTCGAGCCTGCCTTCGGGGCCGTTGAAAATAACCTCTGGCATTCGTTTCTCACTTGTCCGGTATGTCGGGGAATATGGGTGCCTGCCTTGACTTGACCAGCGCCTGCGCCCTACATGCACATCTGTTAGAATTGTTCTAGGTTCAGAACGGAATGAGAACAAACAGACTCGTTCAACGCGGAACCCTGGAGCGGCCCGCTATAGCACGGGTCGGCATGGCAATTTCAAGCATTTCGTGAGGTTTCCTCGCGATCAGGCCGGAGCAAGCTGGGACATGGGCGAACGCGCCTATCTCGATCACAACGCCACGACGCCGCTGCGGCCTGCAGCTGCGGATGCGATGGCGCGTGCCTTGTCCCTGGTCGGCAATCCGTCTTCAATCCATGCGGAAGGCCGCGCCGCGCGCGCCGCCATGGACCGGGCGCGCCAGCAGGTCGCTGCCGCAGTGGGCGGCGAGGCGAAGAACGTGATCTTCACATCGGGCGCGACGGAAGCGCTGAATACGCTGTTGCGCCCATCTCCCGCCGTTGTTTCTGCAGTCGGGGCAAAACGCACGGAACGTCTTCTGGTCCTCGCGACAGAACACAGCGCATCGCTGGCCGGAGGCAGTTTTGCTGCGGACGGCATTGAAACCATTCCGGTCGATACAAACGGGCTCATCGATCTTGGATGGCTGGAAAACCGGCTTGCAGAGCTCTCGAATGCCAGCGGCTTCGCGGCTGTGACTGTAGCGGTTCAACTGGCGAACAGCGAGACCGGTGCCATCCAGCCCGTTCGCGCGGTTTCGCAACTCACGAACCGTTCTGGCGCGATCCTGATCTGCGATGCCGTTGCGGCTCTGGGCAAGATCGCGGTCGATATTGCTCACCTCAATGCCGATGCCATCGTGATGTCAGCCCACAAATTCGGCGGGCCAAAGGGTGTTGGCGCGATCGTGCTCAACGGCGGGACGCTTCACGTCGAGCCTCTGCTGAGCGGCGGAGGGCAGGAAATGCGCCGCCGTTCCGGCACGGAGAACGTGGCCGGGATCGTTGCGACAGGAATTGCGGCGGCTGAGGCGATTGCCGATCTCGAAAGGGATGTCGGGCGCATCGCCATACTGCGGGATCGCCTGGTGCTTGAATTGCGATCATTGCGCCCCGATCTCGTGGTTTTCGCTGAGAATGCGCCTCGCCTGCCCAACACGCTCAACATCGGCATCCCCGGAATGAAATCGGAAACCGCCGTGATCGCCTTTGACCTTGGCGGCGTCGCCATTTCATCGGGTTCTGCGTGCTCATCCGGCAAGGTCAAGCGGTCCCATGTGCTTGACGCCATGGGCGTTTCGGGAGAACTGACCGAAAGCGCTTTGCGCCTTTCTCTCGGGTGGAGCACCACCGAGGCAGATATCGACAAGACCATTGCCGTCTTTGACCAAGTGGCAAAAACAGCGCAGCGACACGAGATCGCGGCATAGAAGTAAATTCAATCTGTTCAGGCGCGCCGCGCGTGAACGGATCACAGGAAAACACCTCCCGGCCTTGAACCGGGAGATGACGGAGAGAAGAGAATGGCTGCTGTCAAGGAAACCGTGGATCAGGTCAAACTGATCGACGTTGACCAGTACAAGTATGGCTTTGTGACCGATATCGAGTCCGATCTGGCGCCGATGGGCCTGAACGAGGATATCGTGCGGTTCATTTCCGCCAAGAAGGGCGAACCGGAGTGGATGACCGAATGGCGGCTGGAGGCTTATCGCCGCTGGCTGACCATGCGTGATCCCGCCTGGTCACGCGTGAGCTATCCAAAAATCGATGATCAGGCGCTGCACTATTACGCCGCCCCCAAGGGCGCGAATGATGGTCCGAAATCGCTGG
>JANMFA010000511.1:0-6435 GCA_031377545.1 Hyphomicrobiales bacterium
CCAAGTGCCCGCACTAGGGCAGCCACGGTAAAACGACCAACATAGGCAAAACCAAGCAGAATTCTGCTACCGAAAGTTCAATACAGGGAGAAATCCCCGTCCCCTACTAGGGCAAACCACCAGGCCTCTAGGGTTCCATGCATCCCCGGCTCCCTAAAGTTACAAAGCCCACATCGACCGAGATAATAGTCGACAAAAGCTCACTATATTAGTGTATCAATTAAATCTACCACAGTTGCGGTTTTAAACTACGGTAGGGTTTAAAATTAGCGTAGGCTTCACGCAATATAATAATAATAATACGAAATTATAGCAATCGCGAAATCGGCCGAGGGGGTCTCCTCAACACTACTACGACTACTACTACTATAAGTTTTTGAAAACATCAACCGTTCCATATGTAACAAAACCTGCGAAAAACCTGATAGCTTAATAATAATTTAAATCGATCTCTCCTTTAATTGATTGATTAATTAGTTAATTGATTTGTTTATTTACTGATGTGATTGATTTCCCCACGACCAATCAGAGGGCGAGAAAGAGACGATTGTGGGGGCGCTCCCGGTGCGAGTGCGTCTGATGCAGAAGGCCAAGTCCAAGTCGCTGCGTCTGACTGCGCTCATCGTAGCAGCGTTCATCGTCTGCTGGACACCATACCAGGTTATTACATACGCACCGTGAAGAGCACGGAATAGCATGGTCTTTTAATAGATTTTCTGGTTAGGGGTCGTCCATTAATTATGTCAACAATTTTTTGGCAATTTTTGACCCCCTCCCCCCCTTGTCAACAACTGTCAAACATTCAAGGACCCCCAGTGCGTGCTTGGCCTCGCGGTCGTAATCAAGCTCCTCGCGCACCCGCGCACCGATTTCCTTGAAGATCTCCGAGGTGTCGATGGCCTTGTCCATCTGGCGATGCAGGGCAAACAGGATCTGCAGTTGGTTGAGATCAGCCTCCACGGCCGATTGCATGTCGGGGTATTGCAGCTTTACCGCGAGCGGTCTTCCGTCCTTCAGCGTCGCCCGATGGACCTGGCCGAGCGAAGCGGCAGCGGCGGGCGTTTTGTCGAAGGAGCCGAAACGGCTTTCCCAATCTGGGCCAAGCTCGCTCTGCATGCGCCGTTTCACGAAGGCCCAGCCCATGGGCGGAGCTTCGGACTGGAGCTTCTGCAACTCCTCCGCATATTCCGGCGGCAGCGCATCCGGCACCGTGGCCATGAGCTGCGCTACCTTCATGATGGGCCCTTTGAGGCCCCCCAGTGCTTCGGTCAGCGCCCTGGCATTGGAGGCATCATCGCCTTTGCGGTTAAACAGGCGCGTGGCAGCAACGCGGGCTGCGACACCGCCGACATTGGCCCCGACGCGCGCATAGCGGGAAAGACGACCGGAAAGGCTGTTCTGCTCGGAATCATGGCTGCTCATACCGTCAAAATAGGACTTCGCAGACGGATTTGCGAGACGCGGCGATGTCGCGGGGTCAATACGTCCCGCGACCGCCCGAGATGTCAAACACGGCACCGGTGGAGAACGAGCATTCCTCGGATGAAAGCCATGCCGCCATGGCAGCAATCTCGTCCACCTCGACGAATCGGCCCATGGGGATCTTGGACAGCATGAACTGGATGAATTCAGGCTTCATCTGGTTGAAGATATCGGTCTTGGCCGCAGCGGGCGTGATGCAGTTCACCGCGATGCCGTTGGTTGCAACCTCCTTGCCAAGCGACTTGGTGAGGCCGATCAAGCCTGCCTTCGATGCCGAATAATGCGATGCGTTGGGATTGCCTTCCTTGCCGGCGATCGAGGCAATGTTGACGATACGACCGTAGTTCCGTTTGATCATGTGCGGGACGATTGCCTTGCAGATGATGAAGGGCGCAATGAGATTCACCTCGATCACCTTGCGCCACACCGCAGTGTCCAGCTCCCACACCTTGGCATTGCCGCCTGTGATGCCGGCGTTGTTGACCAGGATATCAATCTGCCCATGGGCTTTGAGCGTGGCCTTCGTCGCCTTTTGAACCGAAGCCTCATCGGTCAATTCGACGGCCTGCGTGGAAACAGCCCCCTTCGATGCAAGAGCCTTGGCTGCTGCCTTCAGCGCAGCCTTGTCCATATCCCAGAGGCAGACCGTTGCTCCCGACGCCAGCATGCGCTCTGCAATAGCATAGCCGATGCCACGGGCGCCGCCTGTGATGACGGCGACTCGCTTCTTGAGATCAATCTGGTTCATGGTTCCCCCGGCTGAATTTCGCCACATGATGGAGCGGGGAGAGGAGCCGGGTCAATCCGCGAATGAGGCGTTCATCCCTCGTCGCCACCAATCAGATCGGCGGCGCGTGGCATATTGACGATGTTGTAGCCGCCATCGACATAGATGATCTCGCCCGTCACGCCGCTGCCCAGATCCGACAGGAGGTAGAGCGCCGAACCGCCGATTTCATCCAGTGTAACAGGGCGACGCAGGGGCGAGTGCTTCGTCTGGAAGCTATAGGTGAAACGCGCATCCGTGATGCCGGCACCCGCCAGCGTCCGCACGGGACCGGGCGACAGCGCATTGACGCGAATGCCCTGCTGTCCCAGATCGGTCGCGAGATAGCGCATGCTGGCCTCCAGCGCCGCCTTCGCCACACCCATGACGTTGTAATTGGGCGACGTGCGCATCGAGCCGCCGTAGGTCAGCGTCAGCAGGCTGCCGCCGTTGGGCATCATCCGGATGGCGCGCTGGGCAATCTCGGTGAAGGAATAGCAGGAGATCACCATGGTACGGGAAAAGTTCTCGCGCGTGGTGTTGTCCACATAGCGGCCCTTCAGCTCGTTCTTGTCCGAGAAGCCGATGGCGTGGACGACGAAATCAAGCGTGCCCCATTCCTTCTCGAGGGTGGCAAAGGTCGTATCGACGCTGGCGATATCCTCGACATCGCAGGGCAGCACCAGCGTCGAGCCAACGCTCGCGGCCAGTGGTGTCACGCGCTTGCCAAGTGCCTCGCCCTGATAGGTGAAGGCCAACTCGGCACCATGGCGATGCAGCATGGAGGCGATGCCCCAGGCGATGGAGTTCTGGTTCGCGACACCCATGATGAGGCCGCGTTTGCCGTGCATCAGACCTGTCATGGGCTACTTCTCGTAGCGCTGCATCACCAGCGTCGCATTCGTCCCGCCAAACCCGAATGAATTCGACAGCACCCGCTCCAGCTTGGCATTGTCGATGCGCTTCCTGGCGATCGGCATGTCGGCGAAAGCCGGATCGATGTCCTGAATATGGGCGCTCTCGCAGACAAAATCGTTGTTCATCATCAGCAGCGAATAGATCGCCTCCTGCGCGCCTGTTGCGCCCAGCGAATGGCCGGTCAGCGACTTGGTGGAGGAGAGCCATGGCGATTTGTCGGCTCCGCCGAACACGTCCTTGATCGCCTCGATTTCCTTGCTGTCGCCCACCGGCGTCGAGGTGCCGTGGGTGTTGATGTAGTCGATCTTGCCCTTCACGGTGCTCATGGCCTGCTTCATGCAGCGCACGGCCCCTTCGCCTGAGGGCGCCACCATGTCATGGCCATCGGAGGTCGCGCCGTAGCCCACGATCTCGCCGTAGATCTTCGCGCCGCGCGCCTTGGCAACCTCGAGCTCTTCCAGCACCAGCGTGCCCGCGCCGCCCGCAATCACGAAGCCGTCGCGGTTGACGTCATAGGCACGCGATGCCGTTGATGCCGTGTCGTTGTATTTCGAGGACATCGCGCCCATGGCGTCGAACAGGACCGACATGGTCCAGTCCAACTCTTCGGCACCGCCGGCGAACATGCGGTCCTGCTTGCCCCACTGGATCAGTTCATAGGCATTGCCGATGCAATGGGCGGAGGTGGAGCAGGCGGACGAGATGGAATAGTTCACGCCGTGAATCTTGAACCACGTGGCAAGCGTCGCCGAGGCGGTCGAGCTCATGCATTTGGGCACGGCGAAAGGCCCAACCTTCTTGGATGTGCCACTTTCCTTCGCCTTCTCATAGGCTTCGATCAGCGCCACGGTGGATGGACCGCCGGTTCCCATGACGATCCCGGTGCGCTCGTTGGTGATCTCGGTTTCGGTCAGCCCCGCATCGAGGATGGCCTGATCCATTGCCACATGATTCCAGGCGGAGCCGCCACCGTGAAAGCGCATCGCCCTGCGGTCAACCACCGTGGCGGGATCAAGCGTCGGCCTGCCGGACACCTGGCTGCGAAAGCCATGTTCGGTGAAGCTTGCCTCGGGACGTATGCCGGACCGGGCTTCATGCAGGGAGGCCAGAACCTCGTTCTGGTTGTTGCCGATGGAGGAGACAATCCCCATGCCTGTTACCACGACGCGACGCATTCCGGTTCTCCACTCTTGTGTATTGCTTGGACTGGTCCAGGGGATCAGCCGAAGCGGTTCTGTCCCTCGGTGCCGCGCTGACACAGGAAATAGATTAGGACGATGGCCCCAACCAACGGGACCAGAAAGATCAGATACCACCAGCCGCTTCTGTCCGTGTCATGCAACCGTCGGACGGCCGCCGCGATCGACGGCACGAGAAGAGCCAGCACTGCGATGAGCGACACAATCGGGAAAAATGCTGTCAGCACGTAGATGATGAACGTGAAGAGGAAGAACCACCAGTACTCGGGACGCGAAGCGCGGCCTTTGAAGTCGGCATATTTGCCAAGGCAGATCTTGACGGCATCCACAAAGCCCGGGGCCGTGGTGCTCCCAATCGGTGCATTCAGCGCAGCTGACATGCTGGCTGTCGCACCCGCCACCTGCGACGCGACATTGTGCGCCCCGGCCTGCAGAACTGCGCCCATTGGCACGGGCGGGGGCGTGAGAGACGTTTGCACGAGCCCGGCCAGCGCCGTTTCCGGCAAGGGCTTCCATGTCGCCATGCCCTCCGACCATACCGGCATATCCGAAGCGAAGGGGGTTTGTGCCGCCATCCCTCGCAGGATATCGACGGAATATGGTCCCTCCTGCTTGCCGTTGATGACACAGTACCAAAGTGCGTTGCTCATGAATGCTCCAGGGAAATCAGGAATTGGATGTTGGAGAACAACAAGGTCAAGCTGCTTTCTCCTTTGACAGACCGACCTTGAGATCCGTCGCGTTGTAGATGGTTTCGCCATCGGCTTTCAGCCAGCCATCGGCGATGCCAAGCACGAGGCGACCTCGCATCACGCGCTTGAAGTCGATACCGTATTCGACAAGCTTCGTCTTCGGCGTGACCATGCCCTTGAATTTCACTTCGCCCGTTGCAAGCGCCATGCCGTAGCCAGGCTCTCCAAGCCAGCCGAGAAAGAAGCCCGTGAGCTGCCACATTGCATCGAGGCCCAGACAGCCCGGCATGATCGGATTGCCCTGGAAATGGCAGGGGAAAAACCAGTGATCGGGGCTGATATCGAATTCAGCCCGGATCATGCCCTTGCCGTGCGGACCGCCATCCTCGGAAATCTGCGTGATGCGGTCGAACATCAGCATGGGCGGCAGCGGAAGCTGTGCGTTGCCCGGTCCGAAAAGCTCACCGCGACCGCAGGCGAGAAGATCGTCCTTGGTGAAGCTCGAGCGGCGATCAGTCATGGCGTTTCCGTGTTTTTATGGCCGTTGCAGGAAGCAACATTGCGCGCCCTGTTAACAGGGGTGGTGGCCGATGACAAACGGGATGAAGGTGCTGTTGAGCGGAAAGCGCATCAGTCTTTCAGCCCACCCGCCGAGAGTCCCGCCACAATCTCACGCTGCGCTGCGATCGTCAGAACAATGACCGGCAGCGTCACCAGCAGCGCCGCAGCTGCCAGTGGTCCCCAGGAAATCTGCTCGAAGGTCAGCGAGTTATAGACGGCGGAAGGGAGCGTCCGGCTGTTCTTGCCGCCCAGCACAACCGAGAACACGAAGTTGTTCCAAGAAAAGATGAAGGCGAGAATCGCGCCCACCATCATGCCGGGGCGCGCCAGCGGCATCGCGATGTAGCGGAAGCTCTGCCACAGCGTCGCGCCGTCGACATAGGCCGCATCTTCAAGCTCCTGCGGGATGCCCTCGAAATATCCGATCATGACCCAGACGATGATAGGGATGGTGATAACCAGATGGGTGATCAGCAGCGCCCAGATGCTGCCGATGAGCCCCAGGATCTGGAACACCAGGAACAGCGGGATCAGATAGGAGAGGGCAGGTGTCATCCGCGCGATCAGGATCATGATGGCTGTGCGATAGGCCCTGGACCGGGCGATGCCGTAGCCTGCAGGAACACCGACCAGCAGGCCAATCAGTACCGCGCCGCCTGTCACGAGGATCGAGTTCCAGAAATAGAGCAGGAAATTGTTCTTCTCGAACACTTCGGTGTAATTGGTGAAGGTTGGCGGATTGGGGATGAACACCGGCGGGAAGGCCGTGTTGTCGAGTTCGTTCTTCAGCGACAGCGAGATCATCCAGAGGAACACG
>JANMFA010000514.1:0-5693 GCA_031377545.1 Hyphomicrobiales bacterium
CGTGGCCGGCGCCGATATCGGCCTCAAGCAGGCACAGGCGGAGGGCTACATCACAGGATCGCGGCTGGTGATCTGCGGCAAGGCTCTCTCCCAGACCAATGGCCATTCGGATCTGCGCGGACGCTACGATGACCGCCCGACGGCCTGGCTGGAGCGCAGGCTTGGCATGCTTGGACGCATCGCCGACGGTGTCGATGCCTGCCGCAAGGCGGCGCGCGAGGAGATCAAGGCCGGAGCCGAGTTCATCAAGATCATGGCGAATGGCGGTGTGGCGTCGCCCACCGATCCCATCGCCTTCCTGCAATATTCCCGCGAGGAGATCACAGCCATCGTCGAGGAGGCCGCAAACGCCAAGACCTATGTCTCGGCACATCTCTACACCGACGAGGCGATCCGCCGCGCGGTGGAATGCGGTGTCAAGTCCGTGGAGCATGCCAACCTGATCGAACCCGCGACGGCCAAGCTGATGCGTGAGAAGGGCGCTTTCGCGGTACCCACCGTGGTGGTCTATGACGCGCTGGCGAACGAGGGTGCCAGCCTCGGCCTGCCACCGGATTCGGTCGCCAAGATCGACACCGTGCGCAAGGGCGGCATGCGCTCGCTGGAGGTGCTGTCGAAAGCGGGCGTGATGATGGGCTATGGCTCCGACCTTATCGGCATGACGATGCACCGGCACCAGTCGGAGGAATTCCTGATCCGACGCAAGGTCCTGCCCGCCCATGAGGTCATCAGCCACGCAACGTCGAACGCGGCGAAGATCTGCCAGATGGAAGGCAGGATCGGCGTGGTGGCGGAAGGAGCCTATGCCGATCTCATCGCCGTCGAGGGCGATCCGTTGAAAAATCTCGCGCTGCTCACGGGGCAGGGCAAGCACATGCCGATGATCATGCAGGGTGGGCAGATGATCAAGAACCGGATGCGCTGACCATCCCATGAGCATTGTTCTTGCTGCGGACCTCGGCAGCACCACCTTCCGCATGGCGCTCGTCGACAGCAGCGGAACGTTCATCGCTGACCATTCCAGGCCAGCGGCGGCAGCGACGGGCGATCACGGATGGAGCGAACTGGACGCCGGCGCATGGTGGACAGCGTTCCTCGCGGGGGCAATGGCGCTGGAAGCCAAGGCACCTGCGGCCTTTCGCCAGATCGCCGGGATCGCGATCTGCGGTGCCACCCGCACGCAGGTTCTCGTCGATGCTGCGGGCAATGCGGTCCGCCCGGCGATCGGCTGGGCAGATTCGCGGGCGGAGGAGGGGATGGCCGCCGTGCGCGCCCTCCTGCCGCAGGATCATCCGGAGCTTGAACATCTCAACGCCTTTCATCCAGCGGCCAGGCTGCACTGGCTGGTTCGGCATGAACCTGCGATCTGCGCCTCCGCCGTGGCGGTTCTCGATCCCAAGGATTTTCTCAACCTGAAACTGACGGGAAGGGCTGCGAGCGACAGGATCTCGATGGCACGGCTCTCGGCGGCGGCCGGGGCGGGTCCTGACGGCGTCAGCCTTCTCGATGCCATGGGAGCCGGAGCGAGGCTGTTGCCACGGCTTTTCGCCCCGACCGATACTGTTGGTCCGGTTCTATCCGGCCTGCCGCAACCGCTGGACCAGCTCTCCGGCAAGCCCGTCTTCGCCTGTGCCAACGACACATGGGCTGCTGTCCTGGGCCTCGGTGCCCTGCGCCCCGGCTTCGCCTACAACATCTCGGGAACCACGGAGGTCTTCGGCGTGCTCAGCCGCAAGCACGCGGCGGCGGAGGGCTT
This sequence comes from Hyphomicrobiales bacterium, assembly GCA_031377545.1. Classification (GTDB taxonomy): domain Bacteria; phylum Pseudomonadota; class Alphaproteobacteria; order Rhizobiales; family Beijerinckiaceae; genus JADCCX01. Next base: position 1,757 of record JANMFA010000514.1, read on the forward strand.
GCTCAGCGTGCGCTGGGGTGACCTGCACCAGCTCGGCGGCCCCGGCCAGAACGGCGCGGACACCTTGCGCTGGCTGGTGGACATGCTGGAGCCCAAAACAGGGGAGGGGGGCTTCGCTTCCACCGTTGAACGCCTGCTCGACCTCCCGCGCGATCCGCAGCCGCTGCTGTTCCTGCCCTCGCTCAACGGCGAGCGCGTGCCGTGGTGGGATCCCGCGCTGCGCGGCGCGTTCGTGGGACTGACGCGAAACCATGGGCCAGGGGACATGGCCTGGGCGGTGCTGGAGGGCATCGCCTGCCTCAACCGCGTGGTGCTGGAGCGCGCGGAAGACGCGCTTGGCGAAACCATCCGCGAGATCCGCTTCGGCGGTGGCGGCGCAAGCAATACGCGGTGGCGGCAGGTGAAGGCCGACATGCTGCACCGGCCGGTCGCGGTCTGCGAGACGCCGGAACCGGGGCTGACGGGCGCGGCGGCAGCGGCTTTCACGGGCCTTGGCGTGTTCACGTCGCTGGAGGAGGCGCAGGAGCGGCTGGTCCGCATCAGGGGCCGGTCGCTGCCAGACACGGCAAAGGCGGCATTCTGTGATGATCTGTTCACCTGCTTCATCGAGGCTCATCAGGCGCTGGTGCCGGTTTCGCACGCGGTATCGCGGTTGAAGACACTTTCCTGAAACGGCAAACTGGTCTTAGATCGCAACAATTGCTTCTTGGGGGAAACACAGGCTGATGCGTGCCGTCATCGAACGCTACGGCACCGCATTGGCGGGACTGGCGCTGATCCTGTTCTTTGTGGTCTTCGCGAGAAACTTCGTCTCGCCCGCCAATCTGCTCAATGTGCTGAAGGAAACCAGCTTCCTCGCCATCCTCGCCATCGGCTTCACCCTGGCTCTCACCGTGGGTGAACTCGATCTCTCCGTGGCGGAGGTCGCAAGCCTTTCCGCCGTGGTGGCGGGCTGGCTGATCCAGCAGAACCATGCACCGTGGCTGGCGGTGCTGGGTGCCATGGCGGCGGCCGGCGCGCTGGGGGCGTTCAACGGCTTTGGCGTGACGGTGCTGCGCGTTCCCTCGCTGATCGTGACGCTTGGCACGGCGGCCATCGCCAAGGGATTCGCCTTTGCGCTCACGCAGGGCATCGCCTTCGTGGGCCGCTGGCCGACAGGGTTCACCGGCCTGGCGCGCGGCGAAAGCTTTGGCATCCCCCATCTCGTGTACTGGATGGCGGGGGTGACCGGCTTCGCCTGGCTACTGCTGAAATGGACCCGCACCGGCGCGCATATGATCGCGACGGGAGAGGCCGACGAGGCTGCCCGGCTTGCGGGCATCGCCACAAAGCGGATGAAGCGGCTCGGCCTGCTGCTGTGCGCCCTGTTCGCAGGCGCGACCGCGGTGCTTCTGGCTGCAAGCCTTTCCTCCGCTGCACCCAATATGGCGGGGGACTACTTCCTCTACGCCATCGCCTCCGTGCTGCTGGGCATGACGATGTTCGAGCCAGGGCGGCCCAACATTCCAGGTACCGTCTTCGCAGCACTCGTGCTGAAAGTTCTCGGCAACGGGCTGGTGCTGATGGGCGTGCCCTACTACGTTCAGGACATCGTGCTGGGCGTTCTCATCATCGGGTCCGTCGCTGTATCGGCAAGCGTCCTCAAGAAGGCCGCGTTCAGGGTTTGAACGATCAACAGGGAGAACCACCATGTCACTCACAAGGCGTCTGATGCTGGCGGGAACCGCCGTGCTTCTGGCCACGGCAACCGCGCAGGCCCAGACCTTCGAACTTGGCGTCATCGGCTTCCAGTTCTCATCGGAAACCCATGCGCGTGTCGCAAACGCCGCTGCCGCAGCCGCCAAGGCCAAGGGCTGGAACGTCACGCTGCTGAACTCGGAAGGCGCCTTGCCCAAACATGCCGAGCAGTTTGACGCGCTGATCGCCCGCAAGGTGGATGCCATCATCGTTGCCATGGGCAAGCCGGTGGAAGCCGATGCCCAGTTCAAGGCTGCCAAGGAGAAGGGCATTCCGGTGATCACCGTCATGTCGGGCTCCGGCCCGCATGCGCTGTTCGACATCCAGAGCAACGAGTACAAGGTGGGTGCGGAGGCCGCACTCTATCTGCTGGGTGCCATCGGCTATCAGGGCAATATCCTGACGGCGCGCTTCGAGCAGAATGTCGCGACACGCATCCGCGGCCGCGTGCTCGATTCCGTGATCGCAGAAAATCAGGCGGTCAAGGAAATCGGCAGGTTTTCCATGGCCCGTACCCAGAGCTGGCGCGACGATGTACGCTCAGGAATGCAGGCCCTGCTGTTGCAGAACCAAGGCAAGGTCAACGGCATCTGGGCCTCGTTCGACGGACAGGCCTATGTGATCGATGACCTGCTGAAGGCGCAGGGCATGAAAAAGGGCCAGATCCCGCTGGTTTCGGTCGATGGTGGTGTCGAGACCTATCGCCGGATTGCCGACCCCGAGAGCCTGCTGACCGCGACCGTAACCATCCCCTTCGAGGATATGGCGATCAGGGCGGTGAACGCAGTCGAGGCGATCGTGGTCAAGAAGCAGCCGAAGGACTCGATCACCTCAGGGCCCTATGTCTTCACCGACGCGGTGCTGGTGGACAAGACCAACGTGGCGCAGTTCCTGAAGTGAAACAAGGCGAAGCCACAGGGGAGGGGCCTGTCCTTTCCCTTCGGGGAATCTCCAAGAGCTACGGTGCCCTGACAGCCGTCACCGACATCGACCTCGATGTGTACAGGGGCGAGGTCGTGGCGGTCTGCGGCGACAACGGGGCGGGCAAGTCGAGCCTGATCAAGGTGATCTCCGGGGCCGAGGAAGCCACCGGCGGCACCATCCGCCTCAACGGTGAGGAGATGCGCTTCCGTTCGCCGCATGACGCGCTGGCGAAGGGCGTGGCGACGATCTATCAGGACCTCGCGCTGGCACCTCGGCTGACGATCACCCAGAATGTCTTCATGGGATCGGAGCTGCGGCGGCCCTTCCTGCTGCCCTTCATCCAGGTGCTCGACAAGCGACGCATGGCGGACGAGGCGCTGGGCTATATCAGCCGCCTCACGGATTCGGTCAGCGACATGGACCGGCCGGTCGAGCGGTTGTCAGGCGGGCAGAGGCAGGCGGTTGCGATATCACGGGCACTCAGGTGGGATGCTTCTATCATCATCATGGATGAACCGACGGCGGCGCTGGGCGTCAAGGAAACCGCACAGGTCTTCGATCTCGTCCGCCGCCTCAAATCCGAAGGACGGACTGTGATCCTGATCAGCCACGCCATGCGCGATGTGGTCGCATTGGCCGACCGGGTGGTGATCCTCAGCGGCGGGCGCAAGCAGGCGGACCTGCCCGTCGCCGGCCTGACGGCAGAGGCGCTGTCGGGCCTTATCATGTCCGGGGCACGCACTGCGGCGTGAGGCCGACGCTCCCAACGGCTGGCCGCATCAGGCGTTGCCCGGTCCGCGCGCGGTGACGTCGCCATAGACCTCGGGCATGGTCACAGCAGCGCGGCTGCCCGTGTGTCTGATCGACGATGCAGGACGTGAGCGGATGGGGTGCGGTGCCATGGCGTGCCGTCCAGCTGTCGACGAGGCGTGGACTCCCGTCGCCATCGGGATCGCTGACGCGGCGCTTGAACGGATCATCCGGCTTCATGTTGAAGTCGCCGGTGAGAATGGCGGATTGGGGGGAGGGCGTGCGGGCATAGGTGCCGGGGCCATCGCTGCGGGGAACCGTCGCGCGACGAACTGCCCGTCAGGGACAATCAGGCTGACGTCGTTCACAGCCGTTGTCCCGGCCCAGCTTTTCGTCAGATTGAAGAGCGTGACAGTTGCCATGGGGGGTAATGCTATCTCATGGACACGCACTTGCACTACGGCCAGTTCGTCAGTTTGTTTGCCGACGACGTACCAGTCAGGCGCGAACCTCGATGGCCACATCG
>JANMFA010000450.1:0-17222 GCA_031377545.1 Hyphomicrobiales bacterium
TTCTTGCGGGCGAAGTCCATCACCTGCGTCACCTTGGTTTCGGCAACTTCATAGGTGAAGATTCCGCAGACGCCTACACCGCGCTGGTGGACGTGCAGCATCACCCGCGTCGCATCCTCGATCGTCATCTTGAAGAAGCGCTGCAGCGTCAGCACGACGAATTCCATCGGTGTGTAATCGTCGTTCAACAGCAGCACGCGATACATGTTCGGGCGCTTGGTCTTGGGCGCTGTCTTGGAAATGACGGCAGTGCCCGAGCCATCGTCACCCGAATCGCGGCCCCGCCCGGCACCACGCGGCGGTCCCGCCATGAGGCGGGCTCCAGGTGCCGAAGAAGGCGCAATATGCCACATCATTGAATGTCCGGTCAGTCCAGGGAGCAATTCCCTCCGCGAAGAGATCGGAACCGCTTTCAGCTTATACAAGTAGGATACCGATCTGGATTGCGCCAGACCGTTGGAAAACAAAAAAGCCCGGCGAAACCGCCGGGCTTTCAGTAGATTTCCGGATGGAAACCTCGATTTGGTCAGAAAACCAGATTACTTGGCAACTGCGGTCTTTGCCTTGGCGAAGGCGGCTTCCACAGGCTTCATCGCTTCCTTGCTGAAGTCAGCGAAGAGGTTGCTGAGCTTGGTCGTCTGGGCAACGAAACCTTCGTAAGATGCCTTGGCGAACTCGGTGTTGAGCTCGATGGCCTTGTCCAGGGTCTTCACTGCGAAGAGCTTCTCGACATGGGCGGTGTTGGCCTCGTATGCCTTCTTCGTGTAGTCGGCAGCTTCGGTCGAAACGGTCTGTGCATTCTTGGTGAATGCACCGAACGCCTTCACAGCGGCGTCCATGTTGTCCTTGGCGACTTTCTGCATATCTTCGATCGTGTTGTTCATTGTCTTTTGCTCCGATGGCTGTTGTTTCCGGGAACCAAACTCACCCGATGGACGGACTTATGTTGCAATGCACAAAAAATGTCAAGCCATCATTGCGATGCACAAAACGTATGGCCGGCATGTGAAACAGGATGGCTCAGGCTGGAGCAAAGATTCGCCTGCCTTAACCCTCCGCTAACCTCGCCGCGATAGGATTACATCATGTGATCTTATGGCCACGCCGGTGATCACGGGTTGCGTATCAGTAACAGTGAGTTGTGTAATGGCTGTCTCTGCGTTCCGGCGTTTTGTCGTATTTCCGCTTGCCCTGGCCGTCACTGCCGTGGTCGCGCTGACAGCGACGACTGATACGGCAGAAGCCCGCAAGCGGCGCGGTGGCGGATACGCCCCTCCCTACGCTTCCATCGTCGTTGACGTGAATTCCGGAAAAGTGCTTCAGGGCACCAATCCCGATGCTCCCCGGTTCCCGGCCTCCGTCACCAAGGTGATGACCCTTTACATGGTGTTCGAGCAGCTGGAGCGCGGCAAGCTGAGGCTTGACACGCCCCTGCCAGTTTCAGCCTTTGCTGCCCGGCAGGCGCCATCAAAGATCGGGTTCGATCGCGGCGAGACCATTGAGGTCGAGGACGCGATCAAGGCACTCGTCACGAAATCCGCCAATGACGTCGCTGTCGTGGTGGCCGAGGCCATCGGCGGTGATCAGGATACGTTTGCCGAAATGATGACGCGCAAGGCGCGATCGCTCGGCATGAACCGCACAGTGTTCCGCAACGCATCAGGCCTGCCCAACCCGGAGCAGGTTACGACGGCACGCGATCTCGCAACACTCGGCCGCGCCATTCATGAACGGTTCCCGAAATACTGGCGCTATTTCCAGACCCGCAACTTCGAATACGCCGGTCGCAATTACCGCAACCACAACAGACTTCTCGGGCGCGTCGATGGGGTCGACGGCATCAAGACCGGCTACACCCGCGCCTCGGGCTTCAATCTGCTGACATCCGCCCGCGACGGCAACCGCCATGTCATGGCTGTGGTTCTGGGCGGTCGTTCTGGTCGGATCCGTGATGCCCAGATGGCTTCTCTGGTCGAAAACCACATCGAATCAGCCACGACGGGTGGACGTACCGCTCCAATGATTGCCGACGCCCGCACGGAAGAGCCCGTGCGTATGGCTGTCGCCGCCGTTCCTGCGACCCAGGCCCGTATCGAGGCTCCTGTTGCGCCACGGGTCGAAGCCAAGACGCCAGAAGTCACCAAGCCCGTCGAGGCGGCCCGCCCCGCTCCAACCGATGTCCAGCGCACTGCTGACATCCGCCGCGCCATTGCTGCAGCACCTGTCGCCGTGCCGCCGACAAGGACAGTCGCCACCACCATCGTTGCCGCTGCTCCTCCTGCGGCCCGCGTACCGACGGCGTCTCCTGTCGCGGCCTATGCGCCACTGCCGGTTGCCCAGCCAGGACCGCAATTGCGCTGGAACACCGGAGCCCAGCCCGCCGCCAAGCCTGCTTCGGGTCGTCAAGCTACCGTGGCCCAGGCTGATCCTGTCACCACGGCGTCCACACAGAAAACGGCGGCACATACCGGTTTCATCATCCAGCTCGGAGCCAGCGACGACGAGGCCAAGGCGCGCGCCATCCTCGACAGCGCCAAGGCCAAGAACCGCACGATCCTGGCGGATGCCAGCGCCTTCACCGAGAAGGTACAGAAAGGCGATGCCACCTTGTTCCGGGCCCGGTTCGGCGGTTTCGACGACAACAAGGACGCGAATGCCGCCTGCGGCGCACTCAAGAAATCCGGCTTCAACTGCTTCGTACAGCGGATCTGACGCCCTTTCCCCGCTCGAATGTTGAGGAGAGTTGCATGAAAACCGAGAGCTGGTTCCAAAAGGACGTGCCCTTGAAGCCCCGGCTGAAGGCCCTGGTCCGCCCAACTGGCGCGCCTTTGCATCCTGCTGTGAAGCCCGGCCTGGCCGCCAGACTGCGTCCGCATGAGCTGATCGCGATGCTGACCCATCACTATACCCGCGTTCGTGCGCGCTCGCTTCCGCGGGTCACAACGAGGATCAATGTTTCCATGCCCGGCGGCAAGCAGGCTGTGGTGATCAGCTTCGGCTAGAATTTTCCCGAACGGGAGAAACAGGAACGCCAGCCGAAGAGACCCCGGCCGACGTTTTTGTTTGTCGGAACCCAGGCCTGAACGGCGCAGAATGACCAATTCCGGCGTTCTCAGACTTGACTTTCAGATGATTTGAGGTAGCACGCCCACTCTCATTGCGGCGCAGGCCGTGATTGCACGCATTTCCGGACTTTCGCGAGAGTTGGTTCTTCCTTCCGCCGCCGAGCCGTTCTCAGGAGACTTCCCATGGCGAAGGCCAACACGATCAAAATCCGCCTGAACTCGTCTGCCGACACGGGTCATTTCTACGTGACGAAGAAGAATGCCCGCACCAAGACCGAGAAGCTGGTGATGAAGAAGTACGATCCCGTTGCCCGCAAGCACGTCGAATACAAGGAAGGCAAGATCAAGTAATTGATCCAGCCTCCTGTTTGATATGAGAAGGCGTCGGTTTTTCCGGCGCTTTTTTGTTGTCGGGTCTCTTGGTTGTCAGGCCCACTTTTTTGTCAGGCCTGCGGATCAGGGCACGCTGCGGCAATAGCCAGGAAGTCGCTCGCCTTCAGGCTTGCCCCGCCGACCAGCGCGCCGTTGACATTGGCGACAGCCATCAGTTCCACCGCATTCGAGGGTTTCACCGAGCCACCATAGAGGATGCGGATGGTCTCTCCAGCATCGGAAAAACGCGCGATCAGCGCGTTACGGATGGCCGCATGCACATCGGCCACTTCCTGCACCGTCGGCGTGCGACCGGTACCAATCGCCCAGACCGGCTCATAAGCCACCACAAGCTGTCCTGCCGGCGCATCATCGGGCACCGAAGCACCGAGTTGGCCAGAAACGACATCGATTGTCCTGCCAGCGTCACGCTCCGCTTCTGTCTCGCCAACGCAGATAATGGCTGTCAATCCGGCGCGTACAACAGCGACGGCCTTGGCGCGCACCACTGCGCTGCTCTCGCCATGGTCCGCACGGCGCTCGCTGTGGCCGACAATGACGGCGCTGCCTCCCGCGTCGGCGATCATTTCCGCCGCGATATCGCCGGTATGGGCACCCGAAACACTTGCGTGACAATCCTGTGCGCCGAGGCGCAAAGCAGAGCCTTCGGCAACCTTCGCAAGACCCAGAAGCAAGGTCACAGGTGGGCAGATCAGCAGATCGGCTTTGCCTGAGACGGCGGACGCGCCATCCATCATGGCCTTAAGCTCGCCTGCCGAGGCTTTCAGGCCATTCATCTTCCAGTTTCCGGCGATCAGCGGTCGGACAGCGTTTGTCATCGGTTTCTTCCGTTGTTTTGCGGTTGAAACCCGCCTATCACGACGCCACAAAACCGACAACGCGCCACGGCTTTCGCCTGAGCGTTCTGAAACCAGGTGGAATTCACATGCTGTCAGGCATTCGCGGCGCGGCTGAGACATGGCTTGGAAAGATCGTTCTGACCATCCTGTTTGCTTTTTTGATCGTCAGCTTTGCCATTTGGGGCATCGGTGACATTTTCCGCAGTGGCGGCGCGACTTCTCTGGCGAGCGTCGGTCGCACCGAAATCAGCCCGGAAGCGTTCCGGCGCGTGTATCAGCAGCGAATCCTCGAGATCCAGCAGCGCAGCCGTGGCTTCACCTCTGAGCAGGCGCGCGCGATCGGCCTTGACCGGCAGGTGCTCAACCAGTTGGTCAGCGAAGCAGCCCTCGACGACAACGCCCGCAGACTGGGGCTGGCGATAACGACGGAGGATGTTGCACGTGCCCTTGCGAACAATACCGCCTTCAAGTCCGCCGACGGTCGCTTCAGCAAGCTGGCTTTCGACAGTTATCTGCGCGACGTCGGCCTGACCGAAGGGGCTTTCCTGCAGCAGCAGCGCCTCGCAACCCTGCGCCAGCAAATTGGCGAGGCAGTTTCCGGTGGCTTTTCATCGCCGACAGCGGTTCTGGATATGCTGCACCGCTACCGTGCCGAAGAGCGGACCCTGCAATACATCGTGATTCCAGGCGCCATCGCTTCCGCCCTGCCTGCGCCCACCGAAGACGTGCTGAAAGCGCTGCATGAGCAGCGCAAGGCGGCGTTTCGCGCTCCGGAATACCGTGGCTTCAGCGCCATGATCCTGAGCCCGTCGGAGTTTGCCGCCGACATTCAGGTCAGCGATGCCGAGCTTCGTCTGGCCTATGATCGCGGCAGCGCGGCTGGTCGCTTCGGCGCGCCGGAAAAGCGCCAGATCCACCAGATCGTCTTTCCCAACACGGCGGATGCGGCAGCTGCAGCGGAGCGTCTCAAGGGCGGTTTGACCTGGGAGGCTTTGCTGGAAGAGCGCAAGCTGAAACCAGCCGATGTTGATCTTGGGCTCAAATCCCGGGGCGAATTGCCCGATCGCAACCTTGCGGAAGCAGCTTTCGCGCTGGCGAAGGATGCTGTCAGCTCCCCCGTTCAGGGCCCGTTCGGTACGGTGATCCTGCGCGTAACCGCGATCGAGGCTGGAACCACGCCACCGTTCGAGACCCTGAAGGATGCCTTACGCACCGAAGTCGCGGCGGGCAAGCTGACGGGCGATGGCGAGTTGCGCCGCAAGCTCGATGCGATCCACGACCGGATCGAGGAGCTGCGCTCATCCGGCAAAAGCCTGCAGCAGGTCGCGGATGACCTGAAGCGCAGCCTGACCGCCGTTGCCGCATCGGACGCTCAAGGGCGCGATAAGGCCGGTAATCCCGTTGCTGGTGTGCCGGATTTGGCCGATGTCCTGAAAGCCGTGTTCCAGTCGGATCGTGGCGTCGACAACGAGGCCATCCGCACCCGCGAGAACGGTTATGTCTGGTTCGAGATCCAGAACATCGAGCGTGGCCGCGAGCGCACATTTGAGGAAGTGCGGGCGCAGGTCGAGGAAGCCTGGCGCAACGACGAAGCCGCACGCCTGACCGGCCAGAGCGCCAACGAATTCCTGAAGCGCGTAGAAGCGGGCGAAAAGCTCGAGGCTATCGCCACCGAACTGGGCATGACGGTCGAAACAGCGACAGGCGTGACCCGCAACGGCAATGACACCATCGGTGCATCGGCGGCAGCCACCGCCTTCGCACTGGCCCAGGGAAAATTTGCAGTTGCTGTCACCGGCAAGGGCGCCGACCGGATGATCCTGACCGTGGAATCATCCAGCGTTCCGCCGTTCAATCCGGACGACGCGACAACCAAAAGCCTGAAGTCGCAGCTTGATACCACCATCAGCAATGAGTGGCTGGCGCAATACGCCGCAAAGGTGCAGGCCCAGCTGGGTGCGTCGATCAACGAGCGTGCGCTCACGCAGGCCACCACAACCTCAACCCAGCGGTAGCAGCAGCTCAGCAAAACGATGATGTCCGAGTTTGCGAAAACCTATCAGCAGGGAAAGCCGCAGCTCGTCGTCGAGCGCATGGTGGCAGACCTCGAAACGGCGGTGTCGGCCCATATGAAGCTGGCGCGCCTCGGCGGGCCGACCTTCCTGCTCGAGTCCGTCGAAGGCGGCGCGGTGCGCGGGCGCTATTCCATGATAGGCCTGAAGCCGGATGTGATCTGGCGGGCGCATGACGGAAAGGCCGAGATCAACCGCGCCGCGCTGGTTGACCTCACAAGCTTTACGCCAGAAGCGCTGCCCCCGCTGCAGAGTCTGCGGGTGCTGAATGCCGAATCGCAAATCCCTGCGCAGGACGGCTTGCCTCCCATGGCAGCAGGCCTCTTTGGCTATCTCGGCTACGACATGGTGCGCGAGATGGAGCGCCTGCCCTCGCCCAAAGCCGACACGCTGAACACGCCCGATTCGATCTTCATCCGCCCCACCGTGATGGTGGTTTTCGATGCGGTTCGCGATGAAATGGTCATCGTCGTGCCCGTCCGGTCACGACCCGGCGTCAGCGCCGTGATGGCGCACGAAGAAGCGCGCCAGCGTATCGATGAGGTCATGGGATGCCTGGAGCAGCCACTCCATCACATGGCCAGCGCGACGGCGGCCGATACGGCCATCACGGCCAAGGGTATCTCCAACACGGGAGAGGCGCGCTATCACGCGATGGTCGAGCAGGCGAAAGAGTATATCCGCGCGGGTGATATCTTTCAGGTCGTGCTGGCGCAGCGCTTTTCATCGCCCTTCATGCTGGATGGGTTCTCGCTCTACCGGGCCCTGCGGCGCATCAATCCCTCTCCCTATCTGTGCTACCTCAGCTTCGGCGAATTCGAGATTGTCTGTTCCAGCCCGGAGATTCTGGTAAAGCTGCGCGACGGCAAGGTCACGATCCGCCCCATCGCAGGCACGCGCCCTCGCAGTGCGGACAGCGCGGAAGATATCCGGCTTGGCGAAGAACTGCTGGCGGATGAAAAAGAACGCGCCGAACACCTCATGTTGCTGGACCTTGGCCGCAACGACGTGGGCCGCGTGGCGCAGATCGGCACGGTCAAGGTGACCGACAGCTTCTTCCTCGAGCGCTACAGCCACGTGATGCATATCGTCTCCAACGTGGAAGGCACGATCCGCCCCGGTCTCGACGCACTGGACGCCCTCGTTGCGGGCTTCCCCGCAGGCACGGTGTCGGGCGCTCCCAAGGTTCGCGCGATGGAGATCATCGACGAACTGGAGGTCGCGCGACGCGGCATCTATGCCGGCTGCATCGGCTATTTCGGCGCGGATGGCTCGATGGACACGTGCATCGTGCTGCGCACCGCCATCGTCAAGGACGGCCAGATGCACGTGATGGCGGGCGCGGGTGTTGTCTATGATTCCCTGCCAGCATCCGAGCACTTGGAATGCATCAACAAATCACAGGCGCTGTTTCGGGCGGCGGAAGAGGCTGTGCGCTTTGCCGCACGGGCGAAGCGGGGGCAGTAGGCTCACACCGCCCAGGGCACCACGCCGCGCGGCAAACGCTTGCCCAGCATGTCAATCGCCAGCATCAGGCCTGCCACGATCAGCATGGTCAGGACCGCAAGCGCCGAAGCTTCTGCCGTGAGCCCCGCCTCCTCGAGGCTGAACAGGATAACGCCCAGCGTGCGTGTTCCAGCACTCCACAGGAGGGCAGAAACTGTCAGTTCGTTGAACGCTGTCAGAAACACGAACATCGCGCCCGCCAGCATCGCGGGCAGAAGTGCTGGCACAAGCACATGCCGCAAGCGCGCGCCAAAACCCGCACCGCACAGTGACGCCGCCTCTTCCACGGACCGGTCCAGCTGCGTCAACGCGGCAATGGTCGGCTTTGTCGCCATCGACAGGAACCGCGCCAGATACGCGAAGAGAATGATCCACGGCGTCGCATAGAGGCTGACGCCAATGATCGGCAACGGCCGCAAAAACAGCAGGATCGCGGCGATCGCTATGACGATGCCGGGCAAGGCGAACGGCAATTCGATCAGGAACAGCAGCGTGGCTCGGCTGCGACCCGCAATGCGCACCAGCGCATAGCTCACCGGCAGGGCCAGCACCGCGAGCAGCAGCGCTGCGCCTCCAGCAAAAAGGAAAGAGTTGCGAAACGCCTCAACCGTCGAAGCCTGCCGGAACATCACCTCGCCAAAAGCGCGAAGCGTGATGGTGTGCGCCGTGAGCGGCATGCCGTAGGCTGGCACCAGCGCGGAGGCGAGCAACGACAGAAACGGCAGGACCAGCGTCACGACGACCAGGCCAACCGCGACAACTTGCAGCGGCCAGCGCCATACGCCAAGCCGCCAATACGGCTGCAGGCCGCCATCGTCATCCAGCATCGTCGACCGCCCGTCCAGAATACGCAGCGCGCCCAGGATGGCCCCTCCCGCAATCAGCGCAAGAAGGATGGACAGCGTCGCGACATCGGCAATGACGCCGGGCCCAAAGCTTGAAAGCTGGCGGTAGATCAGTGTCGGCAAGGTGACATAGTTCACCGGCAGCCCCAGCAATGCCGGAATGCCGAAATTGCCCAGTGCAGCGACAAAGGCCAGCATCGCCGCTGCCGCGACATGCACCGCAAGGCACGGCAACACGACCCGGGCCGTCAGCACAGACGCTGTCGCGCCGTCGATCTGTGCCGCTTCGATCAGGCTGTTGGGCATCGTTCTCAGTCCGGCCAGAAGCGTCAGCATCACGAGCGGTGCATGGTGCAGGCCCAGTACAAGGATAATCCCGGTCCTTCCCAGCAGCGGATTGGGAGACCCGGGCGATGGCGCCAGACCGATCAGCTTCAACAATGGCGAGGCCGGTCCCGCCAGAGTTTTGAATGCCAGCGCCGCCACCTGCGGCGCAATCAGCATGCCCATCGTCATGAGAAGCGCGAAAATCCGCTTGCCGCGCATGTCGCTGGTGCCAATCAGCAAGGCGCAGAAGCTGCCGAGGACCACGGCCATCAGCGCAGACAGGAATGCACTTTCCAGGCTGTTCCACGTTGCGCGCAGCGCTGTCGGGCGCGAAAGCTCCGCCAGTGCCGGTGCAGGATCAAAACTGCCCGATGGCCAGAGCGCCGCTTTGAACAGGACCACCGCCGGCATCAGAGCCAATATGGCAAGCAGTGCTACGGTGAACGAAAATGCCCCGCGCCCTTCCCGCTCGATCAGTGAGCGGTCAGAGGCCGCAAGGAAAAACCGCACCCTTCCCCGCTTTACTGACCAAAGATATCGGAGAATGTCTTGCGGTAGGCCTGCTCACTGGCAAGGGCCTTCTTGGCATCGAACGGCAGCAGCTTGATGGTCTGGCGTTCGGGGAACCCGGCTGGAACGGCCACATCGGGATGCGCCGCGAGATAGCCCTGCTTGAGCGCCAGTTCCTGCCCTTCCTTCGACAGCAGGAAATCCACAAAAGCCTTGGCTGCCACCGGGTTTTTCGTCGTGGAGAGAATCGCCACCGGCTCACTCACCGCCGACACACCATCCTTGGGGAACACGAAGGCAACGGGCGCGCCCTTTGCCTTCTCGCGGATCGGCATGAAGTCAACGATCATGCCATAGAGCTTTTCTCCCCCTGCAACCTGCCGCAGCACATCGCCGTTGGCACCGCCTGCAAGCGCGTCGTTGGCTTTCAGCGCCTTGTAATAGTCCCAGCCTCCGGGCAGCGAGCCGCTCAATGTCGCGGCATGGATCAGCGCTGCACCCGAATTCAGCGGGCTTGGCATCACGACCTTGCCCTTGGCTTCCGCCTTTGTGAGATCGGCCCAGCTCTCAGGCTTCAGTGGTGCGCTGGTGTTATAAACAATGCCTGTCGTGATCAGCTTTGTGGAGAACCAGAACTTCTCGGAGTCATGAATGCCTGCGGCATAGGCCGTCACGTCAGCGGTGGGATGGCCGAGCAGACGCCCTTCCGCTTTCAGGCCTTCCATCGTCACGCTGTCGGCGATCAGCAGGAGATCGGGCTGAGCCGCCCCTGCCTGGATCTCTGCCCTGAGCTTCGCCATGACACGCGGCGTGCCATCGCGGACGAAGCTGATCTCGACCTTCGGATACTTTGCCTTGAAAGCATCGATTGTCTGCTGGGCGTCAGTGTTGGGCTGCGAGGTGTAGAGCAGCAGCTTGCCCTCCGCCGCCTGCCCGGCGGTTGCGAAAGTGATACAGCCCAGAAGGGTGGCAGCTCCGATGAGTATGATCTTGCGCATTGTTGATTTCCCCGGCGAACTGGCCGCGCTCCCAGATCGTCTTTCCACGACAGTTCAATGACGCGCAAGCCGGATAATCACGCATTGTCGGTGGCTTTCGAAAAGGGCTTTGCCCGTCGCCTTGACGCCGCAAGTGTTTGCCCCGAGAGGAAGAGCGTCCTGTGTGCTTCGAAAACGCGTGCGAATACGGTCCATGAAGATTGTTCTGATCGACAACTATGACAGCTTCACCTGGAATCTTGTCCATCTGCTGGGCGGGGTGGGTTGCGAAGCGGAGGTCGTGCGCAACGACCAGATCAGCGTCGCGGCTGTGATGGAGAAGCACCCGGCTGCCATTGTGCTGTCGCCCGGTCCCTGTTCTCCCGCCGAAGCGGGCATCTGCTGCGACCTGATCACGGCGGCGCAGGCAACCACACCGATTTTCGGCGTGTGTCTCGGGTTACAGTCGATCGGACAGGTCATGGGCGGCGACGTCGTGCGGGCTCCCGTACCGCGCCACGGCAAGGTATCGACCATCCACCACACCGGCAAGGGCCTGTTCCAGGGACTCAACGGGCCGTTCCAGGCGACACGCTATCACTCGCTGGTGGTGGCGCGCGACAGCTGCCCCGACAGTCTTGAGGTGACGGCAGAGACGGATGACGGCCTGATCATGGGCCTGTCGCACAGGACTTTGCCTACCCACGGTGTGCAGTTCCACCCCGAAAGCATCCTGTCCGAGCATGGCGCACTGATGGCCCGGCGCTTTCTGGATATGGCCCAGGCATGGAACAGGAACCGGCAAGCCATGCTCCACACTTGACCCGCACCAGCCAAAAACCAATAAGCATGCCAAAGACTTCGGCAAGCCTGCCGCAGATTTGGGCCTGAGGAACGACAAGACACCATGGACGCTTTCAAACCCATGATTGCCAAGGTTGCGGCGGGCGCTCCGCTTTCGGCGGCAGAAGCCGAGAGCGCCTTTGAGCGCATCCTTTCGGGCGAATCCACTCCGGCCCAGACCGGCGCGTTCCTGATGGCCCTGCGCGTGCGCGGCGAGACCGTCGAGGAAATCACCGGCGCTGTGCGCGCCATGCGGTCGAAAATGCTGCGGGTCGAGACTGATCCGGATGCCATCGATATCGTCGGCACCGGCGGCGACAACGTGGGCACCTGGAACATTTCGACCCTGGCCGCACTGCTGGCAGCATCATGCGGCGTCAAGGTCGCCAAGCACGGCAACCGTGCAGCATCGTCGAAATCGGGAGCTGCCGATGTCCTGACCGCGCTGAACGTCAAGGTCGGTCTTGCGCCGGAGCACGTCGCCCGCTGCATCGACGGCGCCAATGTCGGCTTCATGATGGCCCCCACGCATCATGCCTCGATGCGCCACGTCGGACCCGTGCGGACGGAGCTTGGTACCCGCACGATCTTCAACCTGCTGGGGCCGCTGTCCAATCCGGCTTCCGTCAAACGGCAGGTTGTCGGCGTGTTTTCCCCCGGTTGGCTGGAACCTATTGCCGAAACGCTCAAGGCGCTGGGCACCACGCGCCTCTGGGTCGTGCATGGCGCGGATGGTCTCGACGAACTGACCACGACCGGTCCGACGCACGTGGTCGAGCTGAAAGGCGGCGCTCTGTCTCGCTTCGATGTCTCGCCGGCGGATGCTGGCCTCAGGACCGCCACGCTCGACGAACTGAAGGGTGGCGATCCGGAGACAAACGCAAAAGCGCTGATGGATGTGTTGAACGGCGGAAAAAACGCCTACCGTGACATTGCCGTTCTCAACGCTGCGGCGGGCCTGATTGTTGCCGACAAAGCCGGGACGCTGAACGATGCGGCCCGCATGGTCGAAGCAGCCATTGACAGCGGCAAGGCGGCCAAAACGCTTGCGGCACTCGTGACATTGTCCAATGACTGACATTCTGGCGAAGATCGAGGTTACGAAGCGCGCGGAGATCGCTGCCGCCAAGGAGCGCATACCTTTGGCCATGCTCGACAGGGCGATTGCAACGGCAGACGCGCCGCGCGGATTCCTGAATGCCATCGAACGCAAGCACGCTGATGGGCATTTCGCGCTGATCGCCGAGATCAAGAAAGCCAGCCCCTCGAAAGGCCTGATCCGCGCCGATTTTGATCCGCCTGGCCTTGCAAAGGCCTATGAATTGGGCGGTGCTGCCTGTCTGTCTGTTCTGACCGACACGCCATGGTTTCAGGGGCAGCCGGACTATCTGCAAGCGGCCCATTTTGCTGTCGGAATACCATGTCTTCGCAAAGACTTCATGTATGATCCTTATCAGGTACATGAAGCGCGTGCATGGAATGCCGACTGCATTCTGGTGATCATTGCGGCGGTTGATGATGCCACCGCCATGAGCCTGATCGAAACAGCAGCGATGCTGGGCATGGACAGCCTTGTCGAGGTGCATGACAGACCAGAAATGGAGCGTGCGCTGCGCCTGCCGTCGCGCCTGATCGGCGTCAACAACCGCAATCTGCGGACGTTCGAGACGCGCCTTGAAACAACCGAAGAACTCGCCGCCATGATGCCGAAAGACCGCATTCTGGTCACGGAAAGCGGCATCTTCACCCATGCCGACTGCCTGCGCATGGCGCGAACTGGTGCGAAAACGTTCCTCGTGGGCGAAAGCCTGATGCGCCAGCCCGACGTCACTGCAGCGACAAAAGCCCTGCTTTTCGGTGAAAAGGCCGCCGCATGAGCAAACTGACACACATCGATGAGACGGGTGCGGCCGTGATGGTCGATGTCGGCGACAAGGCCGTCACAAGCCGTACGGCCATCGCCGAAGGCCATGTGGTGATGCGGCGGGATACGCTGGAACTTATTCGCTCGGGCAGCGCAAAAAAGGGTGATGTTCTGGGTGTTGCCCGCATTGCCGGCATCATGGCGGCCAAGAAGACCCATGAACTGATTCCGCTGTGCCATCCGCTGCTGCTGACGAAAGTGACACTGGATCTGGCGTTTGACGACGCCTTGCCTGGCATCCGCATCACGGCCACCGTGCGGGTTGGCGGCCAGACAGGCGTTGAAATGGAAGCACTGACCGCTGTCTCCGTCGCCTGCCTGACGATTTACGACATGGCGAAGGCCGCTGACAAAGCCATGCAGATCGGCGGCATCCAGCTGGTTGAGAAAACCGGCGGCAAAAGCGGTGATTATCGCCTGGGCAAGGCTCCATGAGTCAGCTTCTGGCGGTCGAGGACGCTCTGGTGCGGCTGCTGGCCTCCGTCAGCCACCCCACCGCCGTCGAGACCATCCGCATCGAGCAGGCGGTGAACCGCGTGCTGGCCGAGCCGCTGACCGCCACCCGAACCCAACCGCCCTTTCCGGCCTCGGCCATGGACGGATATGCCGTGCGGGCAATGGATCTCGCCGTCGGCAAACCTTTGAAACTCATCGGAGAAAGCGCTGCGGGCCGAGGCTACCACAAGCCTCTGCGCGCGGGCGAAACCGTGCGCATTTTTACCGGTGCACCCGTGCCGGAAGGGGCTGACACGATCCTGATCCAGGAGAACGCTGCGGTCGATGGCCTCTCGATCACGCCCACGCAAGCCGAACAGCAGGGCCGTTTCGTGCGCAAGGCGGGCGGGGATTTCAAATCGGGCCAAATTTTCTTCGCGGCAGGATATCGCTTGCGCCCCAAGGACATGGCGCTGGCGGCGTCGCTGGGCATTGCGACGGCCAGGGTGCATCGCGCGCCTCGCGTCGCGGTGCTCGCGACGGGCGACGAGCTCGTCAATCCCGGCGAAACGCCGGGCCCTGACCAGATCATCGCGGCAAACCACCTCTCGGTTATGGCGCTGGCAGAGAAAGCGGGGGCGGAGGCTCGGTTCATGGGCATCGCGACCGATGATCTTGCCGTTCTGGCCTCCTCCATCGCCCTGGCTTGCAACTGGCCATCGGACATTCTCGTCACCATGGGCGGCGCATCTGTGGGTGATCATGATCTGGTGCAGCAGGCGCTTGCAACGGCCGGCATGAACCTGGCGTTTTGGCGCATTGCGATGCGACCGGGCAAGCCGCTGATGTTCGGACAGCTTGGCGCAACCCGCGTGCTGGGTCTGCCGGGCAATCCGGCATCATCCGTGGTCTGCGCCCACCTGTTCCTGAAACCGCTGATCGCGGCGTATCTTGGCCAGACGCCAACCGACCTGACCCAAACCGGCCGTCTGGGCAAGGATCTGCCAGCCAATGATCTGCGGCAGGACTACCTGCGGGCCACGCTTGTGCCGGGCGCAGACGGCATCCCGGTGCTGATGCCGCTGGACCAGCAGGACAGCGCCCTGACCCGTGTGCTGGCCGAGGCCGACGCGCTGGTCATCCGCGCACCCCATGCGGCCGCCGCCAGGGCGGGCGATGCCTGTCGCTTCGTCCAGATGGACTGAGCTGTCTCGCTGGAATGCAGAGGCTGTTTTGCGGCACACTTGTCGAACACAGCAAGAACGTGTATTGATGTTCATGATTTGTGCAAGATGAGTCGCAACCTGCTGCGGCCAAGGGGATATGATGCTGACACGCAAGCAAAGCGAGCTGTTGCGGCTGATCAACGACCGGTTGCAGGAGACAGGCGTTCCCCCTTCCTTCGACGAGATGAAGGATGCGCTCGAACTGAAATCGAAATCCGGCATCCATCGTTTGATACTGGCGCTGGAGGAACGCGGATTCATCCGCCGGTTGCCAAACCGGGCGCGTGCGCTCGAAGTGATCCGCATGCCTGAGTCGACCTCCCCCACGGCGCGGCCTGGTCGCCAGCGTTTCAGCCCCAGTGTTGTCGAGGGCGGCCTTGGCAAATCCCGTCCGCAGGCCGTGAACGAGGATGAAATCCGCTCCGTCACCATTCCTGTCATGGGCCGCATCGCCGCTGGTACACCCATTTCAGCCCTGCAGACCCAGAGCCATTCGATCAATGTCTCGCCGGAGTTCCTGTCGCATGGCGAGCATTTCGCGCTTGAGGTGCGTGGCGACTCCATGGTCGAGGCCGGGATTTTCGATGGCGATACGGTGATCGTGCGCAAGCAGGAAAGCGCGGATAACGGCGATATTATCGTGGCGCTGATTGACGAGGAGGAAGCGACCCTCAAGCGCCTCCGCCGTCGCGGCAGTTCCATCGCGCTTGAAGCCGCCAATCCCGCCTATGAGACCCGCGTGCTTGGTCCCAACCGCGTGCGCATTCAGGGCAAGCTGGTGAGTTTGCTGCGGCGCTATTGACACCGTTGTCCCTTCTTCCGCGAAGGAAAGGCACTGCAACTATCACGGCAGGATCATGTCCGAGCCGTCATCCGTGGGTTCCGCAGGGCTTTCCGCCTGCGGTAGCGGTGCGGAAGATGCTCGTTGCGGCCTGGGAACAGGCGCTGCGGCAACCTCAGGCCTTCCATACCACGGCTTCCAGTTGCCCGGTGGCCGCGCTTCCGTCCGGGCGAAGTGATTGCCCTTGAGATACAGCGTCAGGGATGCCGCTGAGGACAGAACGCTGCGATCAATCACCTCGGTCGTATTTTTGCAGAAGGCAGGGGCATTGAGTGGTGTGATCACCAGCCGTGCCCGTCGGCAATCCTCTTCAAAAGCATCGGGCTGAAGCACCAGCGCCACCGCCGCACCGGATGCCAGCCTGCCGACACATCCCGAGCGGTCACACGCCGTTGTGGCCTTGAGGGCGGGATCGTTGCCCTTGCGCAAGTCACCGTCCGCCGAAAGCCAGCGGTCGACCGTGAAGCGGCTTGCCGAGCGGCCCAGCACTTGCAGAGCACCATCGGCCCCCCGGATCGCCGCAACCTGCCCTTGCCGGTCGATGAACACATCGGGCGGCACCGTCCGCGACGCAGACACCGTCGCGACAACCATGGCGGCCAGCCCCGCAAGCCGAAGGGGCGAACGCACGAGGACGAGCACGATGAATCCCGCCGCCATCCACAGCAGATCGGAGATCGGGAAAGCACGCACGCCACGGACCGAACCGTCGATCAGCGCCACATGGTGTGCCACCAGCAGAACCTTGTCGCTGCCGAGCCCCATCAGTTGCCAGACGGGACTGTCGAGCCCTAACGGCATCAGCAATGTCCCGCCGACCGCCGCCGGCATCACAACGAACGACACGAACGGAATGGCCAGGGCATTGCCGATCAGACCGTAGGGATTCATGCGCTGGAAATGGAACGCGGCGAACGGAGCTGTGGCGAAGCTTGCGATCAGCGTGGTCATCAGGCTGCCGCCAACCGCAATCAACGCCTTGCGCATGAAGATTCCACCCCAGCCAGACGGTTCGGGTTTGTTGCGCTGGCGCGACAGCCACCATTCATGGGCCGCGACCATGGCAGCAACTGCGGCAAATGACATCTGGAAGCTCGGTCCGGCCATGGTTTCCGGCTCGCGCGCCAGCACGATCAGGGCCGCGATCGCGACATTGCGCATCGAGAGCGCAGGCCTGTCGAACAGCACGGCTCCCAGAAGCACCAATGTCATGATCAAGGAGCGTTCTGTTGCCACTTCGGAACCGGAAAAGATGCAGTACGCGCTCGCCCCAAGCATCGCGAGGCCCGCCGCCCATTTCTTGATCGGATACCGCTCTGCGACACCAGGAATGAGCGCCAGAACCGCCCGCGCCAGCCAGAAGAAGACACCTGCCGCGAGCACCATATGCAAACCGGAGATCGACACGATGTGATACAG
>JANMFA010000586.1:0-2779 GCA_031377545.1 Hyphomicrobiales bacterium
CTCGACTTTGCAGTCGGCATGGTGACGGAGCGGTTTTCCCCACACGGTCAAGCGCTGGCACGGCGGATGGCAACGCTGACGGTTGTCATCTTCGCGCTTCTGCTCGGTTGGATGTGTGTGCTCTGGCTTGACCCCGTCGGCATTGCGTCCGCAGGGTTCGACGCGAGGAAGTTCGCCGGCACATCGTTCAATTTCATCTACACGGAGCGCACCCAGACACTCGGCTGGCCAAACTGGGTGTTTTATCTGATCATGCCTTGGTTTGCGGCATGTCTCCTGATCCACAGTCTTGCCAATCTGATCGAGGACCTGGGCCTCCATCCGGTGGTCGCATTGCCGCCAATTACGCCTGCCAAGCAGCTGAAAGATCAGGGTGGACAGATTGCCCAGCCCGGCCAGATTGGTGCGGTGACCTGACATGATCGCATCGGGCGCCTTCCTTGCCATGATGCTGGTCGGTGTGCCGATTGGGGTCTGTCTGTGCCTTGGTGCGGTGGTTTACATCTGGGCGACAGGCAACCCGCTGCTCTTTCCGAACTATCCGCTCCAGATGTTTGGCGGCGTCGACAGCTATGGCCTGATTGCCATCCCACTGTTCATTCTAATCGGCGAGATCATGAACGGTGGCGGCATCACGCGGCGCATTGTCGACCTCGCAATGGCTTTCGTAGGCTCGCTCAAGGGCGGCCTCGCCTATGTCAATATCCTGGCTAACATGTTCGTTGCCTCGATCCTTGGTTCCGCAACGGCTCAGGTCGCGATCATGTCGCAGATCATGGTGCCGGAGATGGAAAAGAAGGGCTACGACAAGACCTTCGCCGCCGGTCTCACTGCGTATGGCGGAATGTTGGGGCCGATCATCCCGCCATCCATCATGTTTGTGGTCTACAGCGTGCTGGCGCAGGTGCCAGTGAGTGACATGCTGGTTGCAGGCATCGTGCCGGGCGTGCTGCTGACGATCCTGTTTTTCATCTGCATCGCGCTGATGGGCTTCATCTACAACTACCCGGCAGGGGACAAGCAGACGCTGCGCGAGCGCACACGGACGATCCTGTCGGCTGCGCCGACGCTGTCGATCCCGATTGTCATCGTGGGTTCCATCCTCGGCGGCCTCGCCAACCCGACGGAAGCCGCGGCTGTCGGCTCGGTTGCAGCCGCGCTGGTGGGGCGTTTCTGGACGCGGGAATTCCGCTTTTCCGAACTGCCATCGATGATGCTGCGCGCGGGGATCTATGCTGCCATCGTGCTGTTTCTCGTCGCGGCAGCTGCCGTGTTCTCGTGGGTGCTGATCTACGGCAAGGTGCCGCTGGCCATTGCCGCGTGGATGCAATCCGTGGCCAAGGATCCGGTCAGTTTCATGCTGCTGACGAACGTCATCTTGCTCATCATCGGCACGATCATCGACGGCGTCCCAGGTCTGATCATGACCGTGCCTATTCTCTTGCCGATCGCAACCGAGGTTTACGGCATCGATCCGCGCCATTTCGGTGTCGTGGTGGTCATCAACCTCGTGCTGGGACTGTTGTCGCCACCGGTGGGTCTGTGTTTTTTCGTTGCCGCTGCTGTCACAGGCGCAAAGCCCGGTCGCATGTTCATCGTCACGCTGCCGTTTTTCTTTGTTTCCTGCGTTCTGCTCGTATTGCTCTCAATTTTCCCGAACCTGTCGCTTGCACTGTTGAAATGACGTCAACCAGAGGAGAACTGCCATGCATTTGACCCGCCGCCAAACCCTCGTAGGTGCCGCTGCCCTGACAATCGCATCACCAAGCATTGTGCTTGCACAAGCAAAGGATTTTCGTGTCGGCATCCTGACGCCAGCCGCTCACCCGTGGAACCGTGCTGCAATGCGCGTCGGTGACAGGCTGAAGGCCGAAACCCAAGGCCGCCTGTCGTTCACCGTGTTCAGTGCAGGCCAGCTCGGCAATGAAGGCGCCATGCTGCAACAGATGCAGTCAGGCGCACTCGATATGGGCTGGATCATGGCCTCAGAGCTTGGATCGCGCGTACCGGCCATCGCCACGATAACTGCACCCTATGTGGTCGATTCAACCGCAAAGATCGCCAAGCTGGTGCGTCATCCCGTGGCGATGAAACTGTTCGAGCCGTTGCCGCAGGAGACAGGTTGCATTGGGCTCGCCTGGGGCATCACCGGCATGCGCGCGGTCTTTGCCGCAAAAGACATTTCCGGCATTCCGGAAATCAAGGGCATGAAGCTGCGCATCAATCCGACGCCAGCCTTCCGCGATTTCTATCAATTGCTGGGTGCTGCTCCCACGCCGGTGCCTGCTCCGCAGGTGTTTGACGCCATGGCCAATGGACAAGTC
This sequence comes from Hyphomicrobiales bacterium, assembly GCA_031377545.1. Taxonomy (GTDB): domain Bacteria; phylum Pseudomonadota; class Alphaproteobacteria; order Rhizobiales; family Beijerinckiaceae; genus JADCCX01. The sequence continues at coordinate 2,325 of JANMFA010000586.1, forward strand.
GATGGGCTTGAATCTGATCTTGAATTCTCTTGGCAGCAGCGCTTCGACCGGGTCTCGAAATCAATCCTGCAAATGAACGCGGTTTTCATGCCCGTCATTGCGCTCGTCTCCGGCCGTGTCTGGCAGACGGTCCCAGCTGCTGACCGCGAGCTGATCGCCCGCACGATCAAGGCGGAACTTGATGCACAGATTGATGATATCGCCGTCAATGAGCCCAAGCTGATCGAGAACTTCAAGGCAACAAACGTGCCGTATCGCAACGCAAATCCAAAGGATGCGGAATCCGTTGTGGCCGAATGGGACAAGATTTGGCAGCCCAAGGCACCGATCCTGTCCGAGCTGCGCGCCGCCGCAAAGTCGATTTCCTGACATCAACCCCTGGCGCGGCGGATATCCTTCGCCAAGCCGTCCAAGCGCGCGAGAGTACCATGACCGCCAACATTTTCAGCGGGACG
>JANMFA010000001.1:0-1702 GCA_031377545.1 Hyphomicrobiales bacterium
TGGCGCAGGCGCAGTCTTATCGAGAAGATGATCCAGATGCTCTCGCCCTATTCGCCGCTGAAAAAGGAGAGCAGCGAGCCCAAGCCGCTGGCCCGTGTGGCCGATGCGATGTTTGGCGGCGTGCAGGACCGGGAAGTCAGGGAAAAGCCGAAGATCGAGCTGGACGCGACGCTGACCATGTCCGACGCCGAGGTCTTCCGTTCGCGCGATTTCGAGCGCATGACAGCGTTGGAAATCGCCGAAGCCAAGCGCGAGATTGCGAAGCTGGTGCTGCCGTTGGATCATGTGACCACCCGGCGCTGGGCTCCTGCGACCCATGGCCGCTTCCTCGATCCGCGCCGCACGCTTCGCGCCTCAATGCGCGGTGGTGGGGCGATGATCGATCTCAAGTTCCGGTCCCGTCAGGTGAAGCGTCCACCCATCGTCGCGATCTGCGATATTTCAGGGTCGATGGGGGATTACAGCCGAATATTTCTCCATTTTCTTCATGCGCTGTCGAAGTCAGGCCGCAAGGTACATTCGTTCCTCTTTGCGACGGAACTCACCAACATCAGCCGCATGCTGAGGACCAACAAGGATCCTGAGATCGCCCTGCAGGAATGCGGCAAGAGCGTGCGCGACTGGGACGGCGGCACGCGCATTTCGACTGCGCTCGAAACCTTCAACAAGCGCTGGGCCCGCCGGGTGCTGACCGGCGGCGCGGTGGTGCTGTTCATCTCCGACGGCCTGGAGCGCCAAATGGACGCTGCACTGCCCTGCGAGATGGCACGGTTGCAGCGCTCTTGCTGCCGTCTGATCTGGCTGAACCCGCTGCTGCGCTATGATGGCTTCGAGGCCAAGGCGGCGGGCGTGCGGGCGCTCCTGCCTCATGTTGACGAGTTTCGCTCGATCCACTCGCTCAACAGCATGAAACAGTTGTGTGATGCCATCGCGGCTGAGGGAAGTGCGGAGGCTGATCCGAAGCGCTGGTTGCGGGCGGCGTAAGAAACGCCCACATTGGGTTTCTTTGCTGAAAGGCCAATTCATGCTTGCTGCGGATACCGATATTCTCTCCACCGCCGAAGTTTGGCGCCGTGCGGGCAGGGGCGTCGCCATTGCCACGGTGATCGAGACCTGGGGTTCCGCGCCACGTCCCGTGGGATCCCATCTTGTGATCGACCGGGACGGGAACTTTCTGGGCTCGGTGTCTGGTGGCTGCGTCGAGGGCGCGGTCGTCAGCGAAGCGATCGATGTGATCGAGAGCGGAAAACCAAAAACGCTGTCGTTCGGTGTGGCGGATGATACGGCCTGGCGCGTTGGCCTTTCCTGCGGCGGCAGGATCAGCGTCTATGTGGAGCCGGTGGCGTGAAGCTTGATCTCCTCGCCGGCGTTAACGCAGAGCGTGCGGCTCGCCGTGCGGTGGCACTCATCACCGATATGGAAACCGGCGATGCCGAACTGGTGAAATCAGCCGATCTCGCACGGCTGCCACTGGCTGGCACTGCAAAGGGCGAGGCGGTTGCTGCCGCGACGAGGACGCGAGCGAGATGGGCTGCGGAGGGATTGATCATGGGCGCTTGGCCCCCGGGACGCCGGGTTTGTCATCGGCCTTTGGAGCGGGTCCGCCATCGGGCGTGGCGCTCGCTGGGGGTTTGTCGCCGGGCTTGGCGCCGCGGACGGGCTTGCGCTCGAGGACCGGCGGCGGGGTGGGGGGCTTGGGGGT
>JANMFA010000032.1:0-2246 GCA_031377545.1 Hyphomicrobiales bacterium
TGCTGCGACTGTCGGCAAGGAAACCGTCGACCGCATCCAGTCCGAACTCGCCAAGCTGCGCGGCACAAACTGAGGTCTCTCTCTTCTTGATCCTCCCCCGCTCGCGGGGGAGGTGGCGAGCGCAAGCGAGACAGAGGGGGCAGTCGATTCTTCAGCAAAATGCCCCACCCGTCGCGGCTTCGCCGCGCCACCCTCCCCGCAGGCGGGGAGGGATCATCGACCGGCACCTCCATTATGCAGTTGCCGCCATATTTCAAAGACGATGCCCATGAAAATCACAGCGCTCGAAACCATCCGACTCGAGGAATTCGGCAACATCATCTTCGTGCGCCTGCACACAGATGAAGGCATCACCGGCCTTGGCGAAACCTTCATGGGGCCGAAGGCCGTCGAGGCCTATCTCCACGAGACAGTCGCGCCCAAGCTGATCGGCGAGGATCCACTGCGCATCGAGGCCATCAACCTCAAGATTCGCAACTATCTCGGCTGGAGCTCGGCCGGAGTCGAGACGCGCGGCAATTCCGCCATCGACATCGCGCTCTGGGACATCTTCGGCAAGGCCCATGGAAAGCCGGTCTGCGATATGCTGGGGGGCCGGACACGGGACCAGATCCGCGTCTACAATACCTGCGCGGGATACAGATACATCCGCGACGGGCGCGCCCAGAAAGTCGCGAACTGGCATGTCGGTGAGCAAGGCGGACCCTACGAGGATCTGGAGGGATTCCTGAACCGCGCCGACGATGTCGCACATTCCCTGCTGGAGCAGGGCATCACGGGCATGAAGATCTGGCCGTTCGACATAGCTGCAGAGCGCACCAACGGCTTCGACATCACGCCGCAGGAGCTGAACACGGCGCTTGAGCCGTTCCGCAAGATTCGCAAGGCGGTGGGCGACAAGATGGACATCATGGTGGAGTTCCATTCGCTGTGGAGCCTTCCAATGGCCAAGAAGCTGGCGGAACGGCTCGCTGAGTTTGACACCTATTGGCACGAAGACCCCTTCCGCCTCGACAATGTCAGCGACATCCGGGACTACGCCCGCCATTCCAAGGCCTGGGTCTGCGCTTCCGAGACCATGTCCTATACGCATGCCTTCCGGGAATATCTGCAGACCGGCGCGGCTGGCGTCGTGATGCTGGATCTGTCCTGGTGCGGCGGACTCAGCGAAGCTCGCAAGATTGCTGGCATGGCGGAGGCCTGGCACACGCCGGTGGCCCCGCACGATTGCACGGGACCGGTAGTTTACATGGCGTCGTGCCATTTCTCGCTCTATGCGCCCAACACGCTGATTCAGGAAAGCGTGCGAGCATTCTATACGGGATGGTACAAGGAGCTTGTCACCGACCTGCCAGTGGTTGAAAACGGCATGGTCAGGATCAGCGACAAACCCGGGCTTGGCCTTGAGCTTCTGCCTGATCTGACACGACGTGCGGATGCCAGGGTGCGGCGTTCCGACGCCACGACGATCTGATCACCCCGGAGAGAAACGACGTGCCTGACATCGTCGCCATCGGCGAACCGCTGGGGGAGTTCAACCAGACCAGAGCGGGTGATCCGCACTACCTGTTTGGTCATGGCGGCGATACGTCCAACGCCATCATTGCGGCGGCGCGATCCGGTGCCAGCACTGGGTATATCACGGCGGTGGGGGACGATTCGTTCGGGCGCTCCTTCCTCGATCTTTGGACGCGCGAAAGCGTGGATATCTCGGGTGTTCTGCGCAACCCTGCAGCCCCTACCGGAATCTATTTCATTTCGCATGGTCCTGACGGCCACGAGTTTTCCTATCTGCGCGCAGGCTCCGCGGCAGCCCGCATGACGCCGCAGGATCTTCCCTCGGCGCTCATCACGACGGCAAAGGCGCTGCACGTCTCCGGCATCAGCCAGGCCATCTCCGACTCAGCCGCAGATATGGTGTTCGAGGCGATCAGCCAGGCACGCGCGGCCGGCGTCACGGTTTCCTATGACACCAACCTGCGTCTGCGGCTCTGGCCACTGGCGCGCGCACAGGCTGTCACCAATGCGGCAATGGCGATGGCGGATATCGCACTCCCCGGACTCGATGACGCGCGCCAGTTGACCGGCCTCCATGACCGTGACGCCATCGCGGATTTCTATCTCAGCAGGGGATCAAGCATTGTCGCAATGACCCTTGGCAAGGAAGGCGCGCTTGTGGCGACGCATCAGGAGCGGCGCATCGTGCCTTCCATCACCGTGAATGCCATTGATGCGACCGGTGCCGG
>JANMFA010000035.1:0-3039 GCA_031377545.1 Hyphomicrobiales bacterium
GCAAGTATGTGATCTTTGCGGAAGGCGCGCGCGGCCATCTCACAAAGCAGCTCGTGAAGCGCTTCCGGCTGGACGACGGGAAAGACCCGCAGAAATACGGCATCGGCCTCAAGGAACTCTGGCAGGTGGCGCCGGAAAAACACAAGCCGGGCCTTGTGCAACACACTTTCGGCTGGCCGCTGGACAGCAAGACCGGTGGCGGCTCGTTCCTCTATCACTTCGGCGAAGGGCTCGTTTCGGTCGTCTTCGTCGTGCATCTCAACTACGAGAACCCGCATCTGTCACCCTTCGACGAGTTCCAGCGCTACAAGACACATCCCGCGATCCGCGACACCTTCGAGGGCGGAAAGCGGCTGTCCTACGGTGCCCGCGCCATCACGGAAGGCGGCTGGCAGTCGGTACCGAAACTCTGCTTCCCCGGCGGCGCGCTGGTGGGCTGTGCGGCGGGCTTCGTCAATGTGCCGCGGATCAAGGGCAGCCATAACGCCTTGCTCTCCGGCATGCTGTGCGCCGAGCATGTCAACGAGGCGCTCAAGGCGGGGCGTGCCAGTGACGAGCTTGCGGGCTACGAGGCCGCCTGGCGGTCCTCCGCCATCGGTCGTGATCTCAAGCCGGTGCGCAACGTGAAGCCGCTCTGGTCGAAGTTCGGAACATGGATCGGCGTACCGCTGGGCGGCATCGACATGTGGCTCAATTCCCTGTTCGGATGGTCACCCTTCGGCACGCTCAAACACGGCAAGGCCGACTTCCAGACGCTGAAGCCCGCCGCCGAATGCAAGCCCATCGCCTATCCCAAGCCGGATGGCGTGCTGACCTTCGACAAGCTCTCGTCGGTTTTCATCTCCAACACCAACCATGAGGAAGACCAGCCTGCACATCTCAAGCTGGCCGATCCGTCCATCCCCGTCAGTCAGAACCTGCCGCTCTACGGCGAACCGGCGCGACTGTATTGCCCGGCGGGTGTCTATGAGGTGGTCTATGGCGATGCGGCACTGAAGCTCGATCCACGCTTCGTGATCAACGCGCAGAACTGCGTGCATTGCAAGACATGCGACATCAAGGATCCGGCGCAGAACATCACCTGGGTGACGCCTGAAGGCGGCGGGGGGCCGAACTATCCCGGGATGTGATGCAAAGGATTGGTGGAGCTGAGCGGGGTCGAACCGCTGACCTCGTCATTGCGAACGACGCGCTCTCCCGACTGAGCTACAGCCCCGATTTCGGCAAAAAGTTTATGGCTGCGCGAAGCATGGTGTCAATCTTCCCCGATCCTGATAAATCGTGAGGCATGGCGTCCATTCCGAATCGGGAAAGCTTCCCGGATCGGCGCGGTTCGCCTGAATCGGGATGAATGGAGAGGTTCTCGGGATGCGCTCGCTGCTGTGGTTGTTTGACACCGTCATCACGCTCTATATCTACGTGCTCGTCGCCAATGCCATCTACAGCTGGCTGGTGGCCTTCAACGTGATCAACAGCCGCAACGGCGTGGTCGCGATGATCGGTGATTTCCTGTTCCGGGTGACGGAACCTGTGCTCGCCCCCATCCGCCGCCGCATGCCGGAGCTGGGTGGCATCGATCTGTCGCCCGTGGTGCTGATCATCGGCCTGGTGTTTGTCCGCATGCTGGTGTTCGAGCTGTTTGGCGGCCTGCTGGGAAAATTCTGAATCCAAACCGAGCTTGGCACGCATGACAGAATAGAGCTTTTGTCATGCTTGTGACTTTCCGCCTCGTTGCGGCGCATCGGTTTTTTCGTTAGGTGCGATGCAGCGAACACTATCTTCCGGAAATCGTGGCGGGGTGAAGCATGTCTGACGTGACCAAACCGGTCGAGCGGCCCCTTTCGCCGCATCTGCAGATTTACAGGCCGATGCTGACGATGATCATGTCGATCCTGCACCGCATCACGGGTGCAGCACTGTATGTCGGCACATTGCTGATCGCCTGGCTGCTGGTGGCAGCAGCCTCAAGCCCTGCAGCCTATGCCACCGCGATGGGTTTCCTCACGTCGTGGTTCGGCAAGCTGATCCTCTTCGGCTACACGTGGGCGCTGATGAACCACATGCTGGGTGGCATCCGTCATTTCATCTGGGACACCGGGCGCGGCTTTGGCGTGGAGGAGCGGGAATGGCTGGCGAAGGCCAGTCTTGCGGGTTCCTGCGCATTGACGCTGGTGATCTGGCTCGTCGGCTGGTCGTTCTGAGGAGATGATGATGGACAGCAATTCCACCATGCGCACATCGATCTCGAAGGTCCGGGGCCTCGGCTCCGCCAAATCGGGAACGGATCATTTCTTCAAGCAGCGCATGACGGCGCTGGCCAATGTGCCGCTCGCCATTGCCTTCGTCATCATCCTCACCATGCTGCTGGGTGTGCCGCATGGCACATTCGTGGCCACGATGAAGAACCCGCTGGTGGCACTGCTGCTGCTCCTCTTCGTGGTGTCCGGCGTCATTCACATGAAGCTCGGCATGCAGGTGATCATCGAGGATTACGTCCACGAAGAAGGCACCAAGATCGCGATGCTGATCGCCAACACCTTCTTCGCCATCGTGATCGGCGCGGCCTGCAGCTTTGCCATCCTCAAGATGGCGTTTTCAGGCTGATTTTGAAAATTTCGGGACTTCAGGACAAGACGATGGCCAGGACAACGACGAAGACCGCAAGCAAGTCCGCGAATGGCGGCACTTTCACGCCTCCCAAGGGCGCGACATACGCCGGGCCTGCCTATCCGATCACCGATCACGTCTATGATGTCGTTGTCGTGGGTGCGGGCGGTGCGGGCCTTCGTGCTGCCGTGGGGGCGGCACAGGCCGGCCTGCGCACGGCCTGCATCTCCAAGGTGTTCCCGACGCGCTCGCACACTGTTGCTGCACAGGGCGGCATCTCGGCCTCGCTCGGCAACATGGGGCCGGATGACTGGCGCTGGCACATGTATGACACCGTCAAGGGCTCGGACTGGCTGGGCGATCAAGATGCCATCGAATACCTCTGCAAGAACGCGCCGGCCGCCGTCTACGAGCTGGAGCACTGGGGCGTGC
>JANMFA010000099.1:0-5044 GCA_031377545.1 Hyphomicrobiales bacterium
CACGATGATCCGCATGGCGGCGTGCCTGGGTGTTGGCGTGGATGTCATCGAGCCTGCCGGTTTTCCCGTGTCTGACCGGCACTTCCGCCGTTCGGGCATGGATTATCTCGACCACGTGGACATCCGCCGCCATGTCTCGTGGACCACGTTCAACGCTGACCGGCTCGGCGAGCGCAAGCGGCTCGTGCTGCTGAGCACGAAGGGCGCGGTGCCCCATACTGCATTCCGGTTCCAGCCGGGTGATCTCCTGATGGTGGGCCGGGAAAGTGCTGGTGTGCCCACGGATGTCCATGCGGCAGCGGATGCGCGCGTGGTGATTCCGATGCAAGGCGAGATGCGCTCGCTGAACGTGGCAATATCGGCAGCCATCGTGCTGGGCGAGGCGCTTCGGCAGATTGGTGGCTTTGCAACGCTGAGACAGCCGGATTGAGATATCTCAATCCCCGGCTGTGGCCGGCGATTACGTAAAAAGCCTCCCGACCTTTTCCCCGCCCGTCAATCGTTGCAGAATGCGCCCATGAACACCCATGCCCAGACACCACGCCCTCTTCCGCCCGCCGCAGAGCTGGAGCGCCGCAAGGCTTCAGCGCGGGCCTGGTTCGAATCCCTGCGGGACCAGATCTGTGCGGCTTTCGAGGCCATCGAGGATGAGGCGACAGGGCCGTTCATGGTGGAGACACCCAAGGACCAGCCCGGACGTTTTGTCCGCAAGCCGTGGTCGCGCAAGGATCATGAGGGCAATGATGGCGGTGGCGGCGTGATGTCGATGATGCATGGCCGCGTGTTCGAGAAGGTCGGCGTGCATACATCAACGGTCTTTGGCGTGTTCTCTCCGGAATTCGCCAAGCAGATTCCCGGTGCTGCGGAGAACCCCAACTTCTTTGCGTCCGGCGTGTCGCTCATCGCGCACCCGTGGAATCCCAATGCGCCGACCGTGCACATGAACACGCGCTACGTCGTGACCTCGCGCCAGTGGTTCGGCGGTGGCGCGGACCTGACGCCGGTGCTGATGCGGCGGCGCAACCAGGAGGATGCGGACAGCGTGCATTTCCACGCCATGATGCGCGAGGCCTGCGATGCCCATGGTGCCATCGCGCCCTATGAGCGCTACAAGCAGTGGTGCGAGGAGTATTTCTTCCTGCCGCACCGCAAGGAGCCCCGCGGTATCGGCGGGATCTTCTACGACTATCTCGACAATGGCGACTGGGATGCGGACCTCGCCTTCACGCAGGATGTGGGCCGCGCCTTCGTCAAGGCCTATGGGCCGGTTCTGCGCGCGAACATGGGCAAACCGTGGTCGGAGGCCGACGTGATCGAGCAGGAGACGCGGCGCGGGCGCTATGTGGAGTTCAATCTCCTGCATGACCGCGGCACGCTGTTCGGACTCAAGACGGGCGGCAACGTGGAATCCATCCTGTCGTCGCTGCCGCCACGCGTGCGCTGGCCGTAGGGATTTTTCCCTTCCCCCATGGGGGAAGGTGGCTGCCGCAGGCAGACGGATGAGGGAGAATCCCTTCGCATCGTGAATCTCCCTCATCCGGTCGGCATCCGCCGACCACCTTCTCCCAGGGGGAGAAGGAAAGGGTGGGGGCTCAATTCCGAGGCAGCAGGCGCTCGAAATAGTCGAGTTCCATCTGCGGGCGCTGGCTTTCGCCCAGTCGTCGGCGCAACTCTTCCAGCACACGCCTTGCCCGCTCGCCGACTGTTCCGCCATCGTGGCCCTGCATGCGCATGCGGGCGTTGTCATTGGCCGCGCGGTTGCGGTTGTCGCGCCCCAGCGGATCGTCGTTGCGGTTGCCGCCGTCGGCGCGCGGCTGGCCGGGCCGGTTCGGATCATCACCGCCCGGACCGCCCTCGGCCTGTTCGGTGCCGTCGCCTTCACCCTGCTGCATCTGCTGGGCCATGCCCTGCATGCCACGGCGCAAACCTTCCAGCGCCTTGCCCTGGCTGTCCACGGCGCGGCCTTCCTGGCCCTGCCCAAGCTGGCGCTCGGCGTCGCGCATGGATTGCTCCGCCTCTGAAAGACCCTTCTCGCCGTTCATGCCCAGCTCGCGCATGCGGCGCTGCAGGCGCTCAAGCTGCTCGCGCAGCCGCTGCTGGCGCTCCTGCAGGCTCTGGCCCTGACCCTGTCCGTTCTGGCCTTCGCCATTCTCGGCCATGTCCTGTTCGCCATTCTCGCCCTGCTGGCCCTGTTCACCCTGTTGCCCGCGCTGACCGCGTTGACCCTGCTGCCCACGCTGGCCCTGTTGTCCCTGCTGGCGGTTGCGGTCGGCCTGCTGGCCCTGGCGGCGGCGGTCCTGTCCTTCGCGGTAGGTGCGGTCGCGCAATTGCTGCTGCTCGCGCGTCATCTGGTCGAGCTCGTTCATGCTCTCGCCCATGCCGCGCTCGCGTTCGCCCATCTGGCGCTGGCCGCGCTGGGCCTGAAGGTTCTTCATCGCTTCATTGAGCTGCCGCAGAAGCTCCTGTGCCTCGGCATGGCGGCCTTCCCGCGACAGCTTCTCGATCTCCTCCAGCATCTTCTGCAGGTCGTTGCGGCTGAGTGTCTTGTCGTCGCGGTTCGGCTGCTGCTCGGCCATACGGCCTTCACGCTGGGCGCGTTCGGCGAATTCCCGCATGTAGCGGTCCATGGCGCGACGAAGCTCGTCGGTCAGGCGCTTGATCTCGCTGGCATCGGCATTGCGCTCCAGCGCTTCCTTCAGCCTCTCCTGTGCTTCGCGCAACGCCTTTTCAGCGTCGCTGAGCCCGCCGTCATCCAGCTCGATTGCCATGGTCCAGAGCCATTCCGCGACCTCCAGGAGCTTGGCATCAGTGCGGGCCGCCTTCAACCGCCGGGAGGCAATCTGCAGGCCGAGATAGGCGCCGGTCTGCTTGGAGAGATAACGCTCAGGCTCAATCAGCAGCGCGTCCAGCGCGATCTGAACGCGGCTCTTGCGATCAGGATCGAGCACGAGATTGCGCCGCTGCTCAACGAGAGCCTTGGCGAGAGGGTTGGTGAAAAGCCGCTGCGGCAGTGTCACTTCACGGATGTCGCTCTGCCCGGTGTTGCCCGCATCATCCTTGACGAACAGCTGGACGCGCACCCGTGCGCCCGCCCAGGGGTTCTCGGCCAGAGTCACGACCGTTTCCGCATCGGCCTCCTGCTGGTTGCCATAGGGCAATGTCAGCGCTGCATTCGGTGGCTCCACGAGCGTACGCCGGGGCGTTTCACCCTCCTTGAGGATTGGCGAGAAGCGGGCTTCGCCTTCCTTGACGCCGTAATCGTCCGTGACGCCGTAAACCAGTCTCAGGCTGTCGCGGTTTTCGGTCGGCACGGCCTCTTTCAGCGTGACCGTTGGAGCCAGATCCGGAATGGCTGTCAGCGAGTAGCGGCCCAGCACCGTCATGCCGCGCTTGACCACCGCCTCGCCCTGACCCGTCAGTGCAAAGCGCTTCTCCAGTGCTCCGTTGGCTCCTGGTGGTGCATCAAGGGGCTGCAGGGCACCAGAGACATCCACCGTGATGCCCTCGGCCGGTGTCGCGCGCAGCACGAATGTCGAATTGATCGGTGCCTGAACCGGACCGGACGGGGCGGACTGCGCCTCGGAGGACTGGCTTCGCGCCAAGAACTGCGGCGGCCTGCCGGTGTAGGATGGCGGATCAAGCCAGACATCCAGCCGCGGAGGAGCGGGAGGCACGGGGGGCTCCATCCACTGGAACGCAGCGGTCACGCGGCTTGTCAGATCAGGGCCGGCGGCAAACAGGGCTGCAAGAGCCAGCGCGAACGGCGCGAATCGCAATGCCTTGGGGTCTCTGCGACGCAAGGCCGGGTCCGGCGCGCCAACCTTCAGCCTGTCGACGGCGGCCTGTGCCCGCTTCTGGTGCAGGTTCCACAATGCGCGCGAGGTGTCGTCGCTGGCCAGCGAAAGCGTGTCGCTCATCGCCTCGACAGGGCGGTGGGGTATGCCGGAATCGCGGTCGAGTTTTGCCCGGGCCTCTGCGTCGGCGGCGTTGCGAATGCCAGCCAAGCCCTTGAGTGAAAACAGGAAAGCGGCAGAAAACAGCAGCACTCCCAGGGCGCGGCTCCAGCGTGGAGCATCCAGCCACAGTCCAAACCATGAGACAGCAAGGAACAGCGCGGCAATTGCGGCGGGAGCCACCAGAGCTGGCCAGACGCGCTCCCAGAGCATCACGCGCCGCGTCGACAGAACCTTCGCCGCCAGCGCGTCGGCGGGCGTCGTGTCCGGTGCAGTCCGATGCGGCTCCGCCATCCGTTGCTCCAGTTCAATTCCTCAAGGTAACACGCAAAAGGCATTTGGCCAGTGCCGAGGGACAATTGGTCACGGTATTGTGTGGTCAGAAGAAGGCGTTGACCGGGCAGCTCTTCACCACGCCGGAGCATGATCCGCGTTGATCAGGTCGTCATAGGTCTGGCGCGGACGGGTGATGGCGAACTGGTCGCCCTTGACCACCACTTCGGCGATCAGCGGACGCAGGTTGTAGGTGGAGGCCATGCTCGCGCCATAGGCCCCCGCCGTCATGAAGGCGATGAGATCGCCCGGCCGGACCTGCGCCAGCACGCGGCCCTCCGTGAACGTATCGCCACTCTCGCAGATCGGACCCACGACATCATAGGCGATGTTCAAGGCACCATCCTGCGACTCGTTCACCGGCCAGATCTCGTGATAGGCCTCGTACATCGCGGGGCGGACGAGGTCGTTCATCGCGGCATCGACCACCAGGAACTGCCTCGACTGGCGCGGATTGAGATAGAGTGCCTTTGTCACCATGATCCCCGCATTGCCGACGATGATGCGCCCGGGCTCGAAGCCGAGATCGACATCAAGGCCCTTCGTTTCCCGTGCCACCATGTCGGCATAGGCGTTGATGAGATCCGGACCGTGGTCGAAATTCTTCGGGATCCTGTAGGGAATGCCCAGACCGCCGCCCAGATCCAGCCGCTCCACGGACAGGCCGGTGCTGCGGATATGTCCCGTCACCTGACGCATGCGCCGGAATGCAGCCTGCAGGTCATCGAGATCATCGATCAGGCTGCCGATATGCACGG
>JANMFA010000462.1:0-1981 GCA_031377545.1 Hyphomicrobiales bacterium
CTGCGGAGAGGTCATGGATGTTTGGCCCGGTGCTTTTGTATGGCTTGCATCCCTTGCATGAACACGTCAATGTCGCGTGACAGAAACACGTGGCCGATGGGTGAAAACCGATGATCGAAGCTGCGGGAGGGAACGATTGCGATGCCTGAAGGGCATATCATTATCGCGGATGACCACCCGCTGTTCCGAGGTGCATTGAAGCAAGCCATCGTGGGGGCCGGCTCCGGCGTTTCCGTTGCGGAAGCGGGTTCGTTCGACGAGGTGAACCTTACGCTTGCCAGCGGTCCGGCTGTCGATCTGATCCTGCTCGATCTCAACATGCCGGGAATGCAGGGCTTCTCCGGCCTGGCGTATCTGCGGGCGAGCCATCCTGCGGTTCCGGTGCTGGTTGTCTCTGCCAGTGAAGACCCGAATGTCGTCCGCCGGTGCCTCGACTTTGGCGCATCGGGATTCCTGCCCAAGACGCAGGGCATCGATGCCATGCGTGAGGCGATCTCGACCGTGATGGCGGGTGGCACCTGGACCCCGCCGGATTTTGACCCGATGGCTCCGGTGGATCTGGAGGCCAGTGACATGGTCAAGCGGCTGGCCAGCCTGACACCGCAACAGGTCCGCGTGCTGATGATGCTGTCCGAAGGCATGCTGAACAAGCAGATCGCCTATGAGCTGACGGTGTCGGAAGCGACCGTGAAGGCCCATGTTTCCGCCATCCTGACCAAACTCGGGGTCGACAGCCGCACGCAGGCCGTGATCGCCGCAGCCAAGATCGATACCGGCCAGTGGCAGCCGGTACCTGAAGGTACTTGAACGGTAGCCTTGTTTTCGCCGTTGTGATGGACATCACTGGGGGACGAAACGGAGCTTGGCCATGATGCTTGCAAAAATCTTTGCGCTGACCCTGCTGATCACAGCAACCCCTGTCATGGCGCAGACCTCCGGTCGCTTCACCTTCCAGCCGATCGAGGGCGGCGTGATGCGCCTCGATACGGAAACTGGCCACGTCTCGCATTGCACCAAAGCCGGGGACAGCCTCGCCTGCCGCAGTGTCGCGGATGATCGCGCTGCCCTTCAGGAGGAGATCGACCGGCTGAAACGGGAGAACGATGCGCTGCGCCTGTCCGGTGCACAGCCCGGCAATCCCGGCGCGGCAGGAAAGCTGCAGCTGCCGAGCGAGGAAGAGTTCGACAAGGCGATGGGTCTGTTCGAAAAAATGATGCGCCGGACGATGAAGACCTTCCGCGAGGACGGGCAGGGGCCGGAGCGGCTGTAGCGGCGTTTTCCTTCGCCCGCCTGCCGGAGAGGCAATCGACCGTTGACCTCGCCCACCGCTGCGATACGCTCCTACCCAATGCCTGCCGTCAGAGCATGCCGGAACCGGGAGACAATCATGAAACGCTTGCTGGTCGCTGCGGCCATCGCCGTCCTGGCGCTGTCCACGCCCTCGGTCGCCCAACCCGCGAAGAAAACCGCCCCCACGTTCAAGGTTGATCCGTTCTGGCCGAAAGCGCTGCCCGGCAATCTCCTGCTGGGCCAGGTCGCAGGCGTCGCCGTGGACAGGCAGGACAATGTCTGGATTCTGCATCGCCCTGCCTCGCTCGTGGATGACGAGAAGGGCGCACAGAAAAATCCGCCTGAAACGCGCTGTTGTCAGCCCGCGCCGCCGGTGCAGCAGTTCTCGAAGGATGGTCGCCTGCTGAGAAGCTGGGGTGGTCCCGGCGCGGGCTATACCTGGCCGAAGAATGAGCACGGCCTCCATATCGACCGCGACGGCAATGTCTGGCTGGGCGGCAACGAAAAGGACGACCAGGTTCTCAAGTTTACCCCGGATGGCAAGTTCCTGATGCAGGTGGGACAGGCGGGAACGGAACCCGGGTCCAACAACACGGCGCGGCTGAACCGCCCTGCGCATATGTTCACGGATGACGCGGCGGGCGAAATTTATGTGGCCGACGGCTACGGCAACCGGCGCGTCATCGTCTTC
>JANMFA010000162.1:0-3530 GCA_031377545.1 Hyphomicrobiales bacterium
TGTTCTGGACGGCTTTCTCGACGAGGCCGACGATATCGCCCATGCCCAGGATGCGGTTGGCGACGCGGGCGGGATCGAAATCCTCCAGCGCATCCACCTTTTCGCCCACGCCGACGAGCTTGATGGGCTTGCCCGTGACATGGCGCATGGAGAGCGCCGCACCGCCGCGCCCGTCGCCGTCCACACGGGTGAGCACGATGCCGGTGATGCCGAGCGCCTCGTTGAAGGCAATGGCGGTCTTCACCGCGTCCTGTCCCGTCAGCGCATCGGCGACCAGCAGCACCTCATGCGGATTGGTGGCGGCCTTCACATCGGCCACCTCCGCCATCAGTTCGAGATCGACCGTGGTGCGGCCCGCGGTGTCGAGGATCAGCACGTCGAAGCCGCCGAGGCGCGCGGCTTCCTGTGCGCGTTTCGCGATCTGGATGGCGCTCTGCCCGGCGACGATCGGCAGGAAGTCGACGTCCACCTGTTTCGCGAGGATCTGCAGCTGCTCCATGGCGGCGGGGCGGCGCGTGTCGAGCGAGGCCAGCAGCACCTTCTTCTTGAAGCGATCCGACAGCCGCTTGGCGATCTTTGCTGTCGTCGTTGTTTTGCCCGAGCCCTGCAAGCCGACCATGAGGATGGCCATGGGCGCAGGCGCATTGAGATCGATGGGGTCTGCGGTCGCGCCGAGCATCTCGACCAGCGTGTCATTGACGATCTTGATGACCATCTGGCCCGGCGTCACGGATTTGACGACCTCGGCACCGACGGCGCGCGTGCGCACCTTGTCGATGAACGGGCGCACCACTTCCAGCGCCACATCGGCCTCAAGGAGCGCGCGGCGTACTTCGCGGAGCGCCTCGTTGACGTCCGCTTCCGACAGCGCGCCACGGCCCTTCAGCTTGTCCAGAATGCCGGAGAGGCGCTGTTGCAGGCCGTCGAACATTCGCGTGCAGTCTCCAAACGTTTTCGAGCCCCGGGGCGCTACGCGCTGCGGGGCTTGGACCTCCAGCCTCTCGGGCTGGACAGTGGCTCGACGTCAACGATGTGTTGAAATCTGGGGAGGCGTATGAGGGAAAGGGCGCGTGATGTCAAGGAATGGGGGGATACTTTCCTTCTCCCGCAAGGGGAGAAGGATCACCGCACGCACAGCTTCGTCCCCGTGCGGTAACCGCCGGGGGCATGCGTCAGTTTCGTGAGAAGCCGGGGCCTCCGTCATCCGTCGCGTTCCGCCTGGGATGATGGAAGGATGTGGCAGTGGCGCGGAACGGATCCCCGACGGAGACCCCGGCCATCCAGGTGGTGTCAGCACCCGGAACCTGTGCCGCGCTGCCGGAGCTCACGGCGGCGCGGGATGATGATCTGACCACTATAGGATAATATTCATATTGTCAAGATGGATGCTCTTCTTCATCCTGCCCCCTTGCGGGGCGGGTGGCCCGGAGCGCAGCGCAGGGTCGGGTGGGGGTCGCGCTGGGCTAACGGGAAAGCACCGTGCGACCCCCTCCCGGCTCGCTTTCGCTCGCCACCCTCCCCACAAGGGGGCGGGATGAACCGCGCCGTTTGGCGTTACGGATGCGACCGCAACACAACCCGGAACACGCTGCCGCCGCCGTCCCTCGGCAAACACTCCACCGTGCCGCCGTGCTTCGCCGCAATCTCGCTGACCAGTGCCAGCCCCAGGCCGACGCCGCCGTCGCGTTCGCGTGCGCCCTTGACGCGGTAGAACGGCTCGAAGATACGGGTGCGCTCGCTCTCCGGCACGCCGGGACCGCGGTCGGCGACGTCGAGCGTCACCGTATTGCCGGACTGGCGCACGCTCACGTCAGGCGCGCCGCCGCCATAGCGCTCGGCATTCTCCAGCAGGTTGCGGATGAGGCGGCGCAAAAGGCGCGGATCGCCTGATATCATCGGCAAGCCTGAATCCCGGATATCAAGCCGCGCATCGGTGACCGCGCATTCCTCCGCCACAAGACCGACCAGATCAATCTCTTCCCGCGCCATCTGGTCAGTACTGGCATCAAGGCGGCTGGAGAGGAGGATTTCATCGATCAGCTGATCCAGCTCACGGATGTTGCGGGCAATCTCTTTCCGCGTGCTCTCCGGTGTCTGGGGATGCAGAGACTCCACCGCCATACGCAGGCGGGCGAGCGGCGAGCGCAATTCGTGCGACGCATTGGCCAGCAGCGACCTGTTGGTGGTCACCAGCGCCTGGATGCGGTCGGCGGCGGCGTTGAAGGTGACGGCAAGGCGGGCGATCTCGTCTTTGCCTTCCACCTTGACGCGCGCCGTCAGGTCTCCCGAGCCCAGAGCCGTGACACCGGTCTGCAGGGTTTCCAGTCGCCGCGTCAGGCGACGCACCACCGGCCAGGCCGCGATGCCGACGGCGACGCCAATGCCCAGAAGCGCGAACAGCCAGCCGAACCTGCGGAATTCCGAGCGTTCGGCACGCGGACGCACGGCCACAATCGTGCGGCCATCACGCAGTTCCACCATCTGCCCCCAGGGCCTGCCACGCCATCCGGGGCCGCCGCGCGAATGCATCCGCATCGGTCCGCCGTGATCGACGTCTCCCGCTTCCGCGATCAGCCGCCCGTCCGGTCCGAAGATTGCGATGTCATAGCCGCTGCGCTCGCGCCACTGGCGCAACAGGGCTCGCTGCTCTTCAACAGGCGTTGCGGCGGACGGGGCGATCTGCTCCGCCAGTGACAGCACGAATTCCTGTCGGGGCCCGAATCGGTCGGTATCCGATGTCAGGCGCCAGGTCACGGCGGCGAGCACCGCGAAGAGCGCAAGGCTGCCGATGACGGCGAGGTAGATGCGAAAATAGAGTCTTGCCATCAGTCCTGAACCTTCGCGAAGACGTAGCCCGCGCCGCGCACCGTGATGATGCGCCGGGGGTGCTTGGCATCATCCTCGATGGCAGCGCGGATGCGGCCGATATGGACGTCGATGGAGCGGTCCAGCACGGGGTCATAGGCCTGCGCCGTGCCTGTCGCGAATTCGATCAGCTGTTCGCGCGACAGCACACGACCCGCCCGCTCGGCCATGGCCTGCAACAGGGCGAACTGGTGGCTGGTCAGCAACCGGTCCTCGCCGCCAAGGCGCGCCATGCGTGCGCCCCGATCGATTTCCAGCCTGCCGTAACGGAGAATGTCGGCGGGTGTCCCAGATGTGCCACGCCGCAGGACCACGCGGATGCGGGCCAGCAGCTCGCGCGGCTCGAAGGGTTTGGACACATAGTCCTCGGCACCGATCTCGAGGCCGACCACCCGGTCCATGGGGTCGCCCTTGGCCGTCAGCATGATCACCGGGGTCTGGGCGGCTGCCGCAGGCATGGCGCGAATCTTGCGGAACACATCGAGCCCGTCGCCGTCCGGCAGCATCAGGTCGAGCAGGATGAGATCGGCCGGATCGCGCCGGAGTGCCGCGATGCCCGAAGCTCCGTCCTCGGCGTGGCTGACGGCAAAGCCGGACTGGCGGAGATAGCTTGCCACCATCTCCGCCAGTCGCACGTCATCCTCGATCATCAGGATATGGGTCAT
>JANMFA010000168.1:0-3916 GCA_031377545.1 Hyphomicrobiales bacterium
AGAGGCTGGTCACGAGAACGCTGATGATCAGGCAGACAAGCAGGGCCAGAAAGATTGCGGCGCCGCTGGTGCCAAGCAGTGCCGTGACGATCATGAACATGATCAGCGCCACGAAGCAGCCCACCATGAACACGTCGCCAAGGGCGAAATTCACCATGCCGATGATGCCAAAGACCATCGTATAGCCGATGGCGATCAGGCCGTAGATCGACCCGAGGGTGATACCGTTGATCACCTGCTGCAGAAAGACTTCCATTCACACCCCTCCCGAGGGCGATCCCGCCGTGGTCGTCATCGTCAATTCCGATGCAAGCACCGTGATGAACGAAGTGCCAGCAGAGCAATCCATATCGCGCAATCATCAGATGCATCAATCCGGGTTAGCCACTTTTTGGCCACAGACCCCACAGAATGGTGCTTTCGCTAGAAAATAATGGGAATAGCGCATCAATCAGCTGCAGAAGGCTGGTCTGATAGTGAAAAACACCGCGCTGCTTTGCGTGTTTCAACGTTCCGCTGGTCGCTTGAGGCCATGGTGTAACACAGAGCCAGATCAGGAGATCGCCGCTCTGGCGGAACGGATGGCCGCTTTTCGGTTGTGATGGCGGGTCGTGGGCACAGTGGTTAACAGACGATTGTTGCCGCCCATTCGAATTGATGAAAACTGCGCTGCTTGACAGAAGCGTTCTTCAATAGATTAGCTGTAAACCAAATGTCTTGCAGTTGCCGGAACGGAACGTTCCGGATCTGCATCATCAGGTGGGCCCAGGGTTTGATGTCTGGTCAAGAAAGCACAGCCACTATGGCTGGTGATCCGTCGGTGCGGATGGACGAGTGTCGGCGGCGGCTCGCCGACGATATCGACCTCGCCAGATTCGCACCGGGGCAGGTTTTGCGCCTGGAACAACTCGCCAAAAGTCTGCGCATCCGTCTCGAAGATATCCCTCATATCGTCAGCCCGGTCCTGAAGGCGGGCCTTCTGACGATGCACGGAAATGACTTTGTCGTCGCGCCGATCGATCGCGGAATCCTCATCCAGGGGCTGGACCAGCGCCTCGTCCTGGAACAGCACATTGCTGCCTCTGCCGCCGGCAAGGCTGCCGGAATAGACCGGGCAACGATTTCGGACCCGGCGCATCTCCTCAAGCGCTCGGCGCTTGTCGGAGACATCGATGGCTATATGGCGGCTGATCGGCGACTGGAGAAAGCCATTGCCAAGACTGCCGAATTGCCGATGGAAGCGGAGCAGCTCTTTGTCCTGAAGCGGGAGTTTCGCCGCGCCTGGTGTGCCTACAACCGGCTGCGCGACCTCAATCGGCCGGCAGCACTGCGGCAAGCATTGGTTGATGCCATTCTAGCTGGCGATCCAGTGGCGGCCAGGACCGCAGTTAAGCATTTCATAGACTATCTCAGGCAATCCTATTGAGCGTCTGGAAGATAATCAGACCTGTGCCGGGGGCGGAAATCGATGGGTGGATATCATGACAAATGATCTCGCCGTGACCGCCTGTAGTGATGGGCGTCATTCTGCTGGCACAGACGACGTTGGGCTCCAGCCCCATGAGCGCGACGCAATCCTCAGCAGCCTGCCCTTGTGCATGCTGGCGGAAGAAGGCGTGGTATCTGCAGCCGTTCGCAACATTGACGAGACGCTGAAGGCGCGTCTGAAACACGCGATGGCATTCCAGCTTCGCTGCGCGATGATTGGCGATGTCGATGGTGTCCTGGCTTCGGACCAGCTTGTTGAGAGCCTGATCTGTCAGGCCGCTCGCGAACCCGCAGCTGCGCACGAACTGAAGGTGATCAAGCGCAGCTTCAAGGAAGCCTGGCGCAGTGCCAATCGTTTGCGGAACATGAAGCCGGATGTGGACCATCGTGACCGTCTGGTGTCCTGCATTGTTGCAGGCGACGAACCCGGTGCCCTTGCGACCGTGCGGCAGTTTTACGCCGGGATCGGATCGCGCCTGTGACGCATCGCCCTTGACGGGGAGCATCAGGATGGCGATGGGGAGCGCCTATCTTCTCCAGCCATTGGCCCGATGTCCCAAAAATCCCAGCCTTCCGTATCCGGCGCGCTTTTTCGCGAAGCCATGAGCCATGTGGCGGCGGCGGTGCATGTCGTCGCGACGGACGGGCCATCCGGCCTGGCTGGCGCCACGGCAACGGCCGTAACGTCGGTGAGTGATACGCCCCCCAGCCTGCTGCTGTGCCTGAACCAGACCAGCGCCACATTGCAGAGAATTCGCGAAAACAAGACTTTCTCGGTCAATGTGCTGTCGCAGATGCAGGAAGACGTCGCCGCAGTGTTTTCTGGTTCGACCGGCCTCAAGGGCGCAGACCGTTTCAGGGCCTCACATGGCTGGCAGATGGGCGAGGGTGCCCCGATCCTGACAACCGCGCTGGCGTCCTTCTCATGCCGCCTCACCGGCATCACGCCGGTGGGCAGTCACGTCGTCATCATCGGCATCGTGGAAAAGGCAGCGACCGGCGGAAACGGCGCACCGCTATTGTATCACCGCCGCGGCTACCGCGTGCTCTGAACGCTTCGGGAAAGCCTGTCAGCCCTTCTCCATCTCCTCGAACACCCTGGCGGCTTCGTGGAATGCGGTATTCGCCGCCGGCACGCCGGCATAGACCGCGCATTGCATCAGCACTTCCTTGATTTCGTCCTTGGTCAGGCCGTTGTGGATCGCGCCCTTCACATGGATGCGGAATTCCTCCCAGCGACCAAGCGCGGTGGCGACGGACAGCACGACGATGGAGCGGCTCTTGTAATCGAGGCCAGGCCGTTGCCAGACATCGCCCCAGGCCGTGCGCGTGATGAAATCGACCCATTCGCCGTTGAAGTCCGTCCGGCCTTTCAGCGAGCGGTCGACATGGGCATCACCCAGGACCTTGCGGCGGTTTTTTTCGCCATTCTTGATGCGGTCTGCGTCTGTGGTCATCTTTAACTCCTTTCCTTCTCCCCAGGGAGAAGGTGGTTGGCGGATGCCGACCGGATGAGGGAGAACCACAATGGTCAGGGATTCTCCCTCATCCGTCATGCTCCGCATGACACCTTCCCCCCCCCGGAGGAAGGGAAGGATGGTGCTTACCCCAAAAATCCCTTTAGCGCTTTCGTGAACGCTTCCGGTTGTTCCATATTCGAGATATGCGATGCATCAAGGCTCACCCACTGGGCTCCCCTGATACGCTCCTTCATCAACTCCATCATCGCGGGCGTCGTCGCCGGATCATGCGCGCCCGAAATCAGTAATACAGGGTTGGTGATGCCACGGATGCTCTCGCGCTGGTCCATGTCGCGGATCGCTGCGCAGCAGCCGCAATAGCCCTGGGCGGGCGTCGCCGCGATCATCTTCTTGACAGCCGCAATCTCCTTCGGCGCACGCGCCACAAAGCCCTTGGTGAACCAGCGCTCGATCGTGGCATCCACGATGGCCGCCATGCCGTTCTGCGACACGTTGCGGATGCGTCCGTTCCACAACTCGGGCGGTGCCATCAGCGCGGCGGTGTTGGCCAGCACGGCCTTGCCGATGCGATCACGATGATGCGTCAGCAGCCATTGCCCCACCATGCCACCCTTGGAAAGGCCACAGAAATGCGCCTTCTCCACCTTAAGCGCATCCATGATGGCGAGCGCATCGCTCCCGAGCTGTGCAATCGAATAAGGCTCGGCCTTCGCCACGCTCTTGCCGTGGCCGCGCGAGTCATAGCGGATGATGCGGAACTGGTCTTTCAACGCAGCCGCCTGCGCATCCCACATCGACAGGTTGGAGGAGAGCGAGTTGGAGAATAGCAACACAGGGCCATCCGCCTTGCCCTCCACGAGGATGCTGAACGGTTCGCCATTGATGGTCTTGAGGGGCATTCGAAGGTCCTTTGTGTCAGTCCCACTGTCCTCATCCTGAGGTGCGAG
>JANMFA010000174.1:0-7491 GCA_031377545.1 Hyphomicrobiales bacterium
GATCAGGTCACGCTGCTTGATCTCGCCCTTGCCCTCGAGATTGGGAGGCCGTGTTTCCATGCGCGCGACATGGGGCTGCTGCAGCTGGAGTTCGGCGGCATCCTCGATCGTGATCAGGCGCTCGTCCTCGGGAATGAACGCCGACAGCGCGTTCAGCATGGTCGTCTTGCCCGAGCCCGTGCCCCCCGAAATGATGATCGTCGTCTTGCAGCGCGCAGCGTTCGACAGCAGTTCGAACATCTGCTGGCGCATGGCACCAACCTCGACCAGCTTGCTCAGCGACAGCTTGCTCTTTGAGAACTTGCGGATTGAAACCAGTGCACCGTCCACGGCAATGGGTTTCACGGCCACGTTGACGCGCGAGCCGTCGAGCAGGCGCGCATCACACAGCGGCTGGCTCTCATCGACACGGCGGCCCACTGCCGAGACGATCTTGTTGACGATCCGCATGAGATGGGCGTCATCGCGGAACCGGATGTTGGTGCGTTCCATCTTGCCGCGCCGCTCAACATAGACAACATCCGGACCGTTGATCAGGATGTCGGCGATTGTCTCATCCTTGAGAAGAGGCTCCAGGGGCCCAAGCCCGGTCATCTCGTCGATGATCTCGCCGACGAAGGCGTTGAGTTCAGCGCTGTTCAGTGCCAGGCGCTCGTTGACCACGTATTGTTGCACCATTCCGAAGATCTGGCGCTTGGCCTCTTCGGGAGCCATTTTTTCGAGGGCCTGAAGATTGACCTCTTCCACCAGCTTGCGATGCAGGCGGACCTTGGCATCCATGAACTTCTCGCTGACGAGAAGACTGGATTCGGCCATCGCAGCACTCGCCGCCGCTGCGGCACTTGCCGGCAGTGAGGTCGGCGGGGGCGCAGGAGGTGGCGGTGCGGAAGCAGGCGGCAACGGTGCCTCGAGGGGGGTCTCGTCGATGTCGCTTTCGCCGGGCTCCACAAACATGGCTGGTCCGAATTCGAGCGTCTCGACCTCGTGTGTCAGAGGCATCGGAACCGGCGGGTCCACACAGATGGCGGAGGCAGGCACCGGCATGGCTGGTGGTGCCGGAATCGGTGGTGGCGGCAAAACCTCTGTCTCGTCAGCGACATGTGGCGACGCGTAGCGAGACAGTAGGTTGGTGAAACGCCCGCTCATGCCGCCTCGATCTCGGCCACGATAACCTTGCGAAGGTCCATGGCGACATTGCTGCCGCGCTCCACGGCATCAAGCGGCACGCCCCGGTCGATGGCCTCGCGGACAAGGCGGTAATTGTTGCTGACGGTGCCTGCGAACTTCTCTTTCAGAGCAGCTTCAAGGTCCGCGCGCTTCAGGCCGGAGCCAAACATCTTCTGTTCGAAGCGGTTGACGATGACACGCGGTTTTACCTCCGTGCCCAGTTTGGTGACCATGGCATTGGCCAGATTGGAGGCGAGCTTCAGGCCCGGCACCGTTGTTTCCGTCACGATGAAGATTTTGTTGGATCCCGACAGAACGGCATCCGTCCAGTCGAACCATGTGCGCGGCAGGTCGATGACGACATAGTCAAAGCGCGCAGCCGCCAGATCCAGCAGCCGCATGACCAGGCCAGCTTCAGGGATGCGGGTTTCGGCGGGACGGTTGGGGGCGCTGAGCACCATCATGCCCGACGGATGGGGTGCCAGCATGACCTCAAGCAGCTGTGCGTCCAACCGCTGCGGATTCGGACCGATGGCGTCGAGGTCGAGCAGCGGCTCCACGTCCAGGTGGAAAGCGCACGAGCCGTTCTGAAAATCGAGATCGACCAGACAGGCGCTGACTTTCTCCTTGCCGGCAAGCATCGTCAGCGCGGTCTGGATCGCCAGTGTCGTCGCGCCGACACCGCCGGCCGCGGGCACGAAGGTGAGGATCTGCGCTTCCTTCGCGGCCCCCGGCACAACCTCGGCCTGCATCGCCTTCACGCAGCTTCGTGCCAGTTCGACCGGATCGACGGGCTTGCTCAGGAAGTCCGCGACGCGGATCTGGATCAGCCAGCGGGCCACTGCCTCATCGAACGCTTCCGTTACGACAACCACCGGAGCGCGACCGGCCACGCGGCCCATCAGCGCTTGCAGGGCAAGGAGATCATCGCGGTTGCGGGCATCAAGATCAGCAATGACGATTCTTGCCGAGGTAAGATCGATCTGCTCATCCCCTATATGGCGTCCGACCCGCATCTTGAGCCGACCGTTGGCACCGAACACGCCCTTGACGGCAACCACAAACGCGGCGTCCGACGAAATCAGGACGATTTCGCCTTCGCGGTCTGTAGTGGGTGGTTTGGCGGCAAACATGGCTGGACTTTCAGGAAGCGGGGTCAGGGAGCTGGCGGGGCAGGCGTCGGCATCAGGGTAACGGCGGCGGGTGCTGCGGGAGGCGGCACAGCTGCCGTGCGGCGGCGGAGTTTGTCCATGGCGGCCACGGCCTGTTCGCCGCTGATGCCATGGTGGATCGTCCGGGCCTCGCGGGGCCAGGGATCGATGATCTGGAGCGCCTTGTTGGCGGCAATGGAATCGCCAGCCCCGAAGGTGATGGAATCGCGCCGGTCCACGTAGCGGTCATGCTCGCATCCCGTGAGAACCAGTGCCGCAGCAGCAAGAACAATCAGGCGAAGGCGGTCAGCGGCGGCCATCGGTGGCTCCTGTAAGGTCGAGGATATGGCCTTGTCCGGCGCTTCTGGCGGCGGTGGCGGCGGGTGCAATCGGCCCCACGCGGCGGCTGCCATCACGGGACACTTCGGTCTGGCCGAGCAGAAACTGGTCAACATCATTGCCGGGCCGGGCATTGTCGAGCGGCGTGCGCACCTTCTGGCCGGGTCGGATGGGCTGCACCAGATGCGGCGTCACGATGATCGCCAGCTCGGTTTCACGCTGCTGGAAACTGCGCGAGCGGAACAATGCGCCCAGCACGGGGATATCGCCGAGCCAGGGAAGCTGCTCCGTCGTTGTCGCGCTGGTGTTCTGCAGCAGTCCGGCGATGGCGAAGCTTTGCCCGCTTTTCAGTTCGACGACCGTTGAGGCCCGGCTGACCGTGATACGCGGGATGGTGATGGACCCGGCCTTGAAGGAGCCACTGGTCTCATCGACCTGGCTGACCTCCGGTTCGATCCGCAGGTTGATCAGGCTGCCTTCCAGCACGGTCGGCGTGAACGTGAGGCCGACACCGAATTTCTTGTACTCGATCGTCGTCACGTTGTTGGACTGCGCCACCGGGATGGGCAACTCACCACCCGCGAGGAAGCTGGCCTTCTCGCCCGACATCGTGATCAGGTTGGGCTCTGCGAGGCGCCGGGCAACACCCTGCTCCTCCAGTGCCTGAATGAGAACGTCGATGTTCGTGCCGCCGCGCACCATCTGCGCCAGCAAAGTGCCGAAAGGCGCAGCACCGGCAGGATTCACGAGAGCCGTGGCGCTGCTGGCGAAGCCCAGAACGCCGATCTGTCCGTTGCCGCTCTTGCCGCCGCTGATGGCGCCACTTGTGCCATTCGCCTGGAGGCGCACGCCCAGATCACGACCTGCGCTGCGGGAAATTTCGATGAAGCGCACCTCCAGCATGACCTGCTGGGGAGAGCGCACGCGTGTGTTGTTGATGACATCGCCGCCATGGCTGCGGGCGATGCGGGCCGCGCGGTCCGCGCTGACGGCATCGCGGGTGTCGCCTCCGAGCACGATCCTGCCGGCTTCGGTGCTGGTTTGCACGCGGCGGTCGCCGGAGCGCTGGATCTCTTCCGCGGCGCGCGGTGCGTTCTGGGTCACGTCCACCTCGATCACGCCGACAAGCTTCTTGTCGGCGTCATAGAGAGACACGCTTGTCACGCCGATCTTCTTGCCCAGCACATAGACCGAGCGGTCGGTCAGCGGCACGGCGTCGGCGATGTCGGGATCGCCCACGACGATATCCGTGAAGCTCTGGTCGGTGCGGATCGTCTGCGACGTCCGGTGAACCACCTTGATGTTGGCTGGCGTGCCTGCGAGGCGCACCTGCCGGGTTTGCGCTGTGGCGGGTGCCACGAGAGCGGCAGTGCCAAACAGCAGGCTGACACCAAGAAGTGCAGCCCTGAATGTGGATTTCGTGGTCATTGTTGCCCCGATCATGGCCTGTCTCAGCGCTCCCTGTCAGAGATCACGCTGTAGTCCTTGGTCTCGCCGTTGCGTGTCACGGTGACGGTCGTCTTCGTGCGGCGGCCATGGCTGGCCGTTGAATCGGGGTCGGAGCCTGACAGCAGATTCTTGACCGAGAGGCGGCCAAAGCCACCGGCGGATTGTTCGCCGGCTTTCCTGAGCGCCAGCGAGAGGCTGCCGACCGTGCCGGCAAGCGCCAGACGTTTGGCATCCTGCGGCATCACCTCGAGTGTGGCGGAACGGATGGCGACGGGTTTCTCGCTGCGCTGGTCGAGCACCTGATCGATGGCGACGACACGGACGTTCTGCAGTAGCGTGTCGATGTAGCTTTCTTCCTTTTCGAGCGTCCGGGTCAGCATGACATTCACCCGGTCGCCAGGCATAACCAGTCCGGCAATGCCCTGCGTCTCGCTCAGCGGTACCGACACGGCTGTCATGCCAGGCGCGATCAGTGCCGAAAGTGTCGCGCGCTGACCGGGGCCGGTCACCTTGGCGGCGAGGATAGGCTCGTTGGCATCAATCGGATTGAGGACAACGCGCCGCTCCGCGGCCTTCAGGAACTCGGCCACGGTGGCGGTCGAGCCCGGAGGCAGGGCATCCGCTGGCCAAGGCACTTCCTTGAGGTGGCTGGCGGTGAGCTCGGTGCCGAAGCGCAATGGCCCTGCGGCGACCACGACGGTCGTGGTGTTCACCGTTTTGGCGGCGGGTGATGCCGCAACAGCCTGTGCCGGACGCACGCTGGCACGCTCAAGATAGTATCGTCCGCCGACGACGGTGGCTACGCCCACCACCATCGCGATTCCGACCATGACAACAGCAGGTCCACGCATCACGCCACTCCTGAATTCGCATTATTGCTGCGATTGACCGGAGGATGCGCCCGGAGTGGTCAATGGAAAGGTAAACGTTCCCGGAAACCTGCGAAAAGAGTTAAATCTCATTTTCTTGTTCGAAATTGCGCGATCCCGTTTACGCATCATTAGGCGGCTGGATACCGGTTGTTCACGCTGACGGACGGCAGTCCTGTATTCATTCAAATTTGAATGATCGAAAAAACAGCGCATTACGGTGAGGTCCTGTTCACTCTTTCGCAGAAACAAGCGGAGGGTCGGGCCATGAGCCGGGCATTCATCGAAAACGGACAATGGCGGATCACGGCGGAAAACGCCTGCAACGCCGTCGTGCAACGCAAGGCGACACTGCGCGTCAGCGCATTGGCGGGAGCCGTCACGCTGGCGCTGTTCGCAGGGCCCGAGCTGCGCCTGGCCGTTCCCGACTCCAGTGTTCCGCGCGCCCCGCTCATCAGCCAGCCCGAGATGGTGAGCTACAAGCCGGTCGACCGCATTCCAGGTCGCGAAGTTTCTGGTGCCGGGAACTCTGGCCCCGAGAGCATGGACCCACGCGACACGACGAGTTCCGCACCCGCGCGCAGCAGGCTGCGTGCAGGCCAGATTGCTGCTGCCATCGAGACGCCAAGGGCGCATCCAGCCATCGACGTGGTCGATGGCGCAACGTTGAAGGCGGGTGACATGGTGGTCCGGCTTGCGGGAATGGCTCTGCCGCAGGACGATTTGACCTGCCGCCGTCTGGATGGCCTGTCGGTTCCCTGCCTGGACCGCGCCAACAGCTACCTTCAATTGCTCGTCAAGGGCAGGACCGTCGCCTGCGACCGCGCCGGGGTTGCGGCGGATGGCACCGATCTGGGCCGCTGCCGCGTCGGTGACACGGATATCACGGAGCAGATGATCCGGCAGGGCTGGGCGAAAGTGTCGGAAACCGGCGAAAAGCGCCTGGTGGTGGCCGAGGCTGCCGCCCGCAAGCAGAAACTCGGCATCTGGCGCGATTGAGGCTTCTGTCAGCGCGGCGATTCAAACAATCGCCGTGATCGGCTACCATCGGTGAGCGATTCGCACCCGGAGCCGACATGAAGCGACATCTTGCCTGCCTGTCCCTGAGCCTCGGCATGGCCGCGGTGGCTTTGCCCGCCCGGGCCGATTTTTCCTCCTGCGTCGCAGGCCTTCGTTCGCAGGCACTCGGAGCCGGTGTGTCAGGAGCGGTGTTCGACCGCGCCATGTCCGGCATGCAGCCCGACATGGATGTCATCAAGGCGATGAACACCCAGCCGGAGTTCAAGACGCCGATCTGGGGACTATCTGGGCGCGCTTGTCGATGAGGAGCGCGTGGCGGAAGGCCGCGCACTCCTGTCGCGCCATGCCTCCACGCTGGCCGCTGCCGAGAGCCGCTTCGGCGTCGACCGGCACACGATCGTCGCGGTCTGGGGCGTGGAATCGAACTATGGCCAGGTCAAGGGCAAATGGTCGCTGCCGCAGGCACTCTCCACGGCGGCCTGCCTGGGGTCTCGCCGCAACGCTTTCTTCCGGGGCGAGTTGATGGCGACGCTCAAGATCATCGAGCGCGGTGATCTCAGGCAGGAGCAGCTCATGGGTTCCTGGGCAGGCGCTTTCGGCCACACGCAGTTCATTCCCACGACGTATCTGCGCCTCGCAGTGGATGGCGATGGCGACGGGCGGCGTGATCTTGTCAGCTCCATCCCCGATGCGCTGCATTCCACCGCCAATTTCATGGCCAAGGCTGGCTGGCAGACGGGGGCGAGCTGGGGTTACGAAGTCAAGGTGCCCTCGGGCTACAGCGGTCCGTCGGGCCGCACGTCGCGCGCGCCGGTCTCCTCCTGGGCCTCGCGCGGCCTCACCCGGGTCGATGGCTCGGCACTCACGGGCGGTGGCAATGCCGGGCTGGTCTATCCCGCACGCGGCGGCCCCGGCTTCCTCGTGTTCAAAAACTACGACGCGGCCTTCAGCTACAACGGCGCGGACAGCTACGCCTTGGCCATCTCGCTGCTGGCAGATCGCCTGCGCGGTCGCCCGGGCGTTCAGCAGGCCTGGCCGACCGACGATCCGCCGACCTCGCGGGCCGAGCGGCGCGAGTTGCAGCGCCTGCTGATCGCGCGGGGCCACGACGTGGGCGAACCCGATGGCGCAGTGGGCGCCAAGACCCGCGCCGCGATCCAGGCGGAGGAAGCCCGCGTCGGCTTGCCGCAGACCGGAAGGCCGGGCGGGAAGATTCTAAGGGCTTTGCGCGGGAGGTGACGATCTGCGAGGGTGATTCCCAACAGGAGTCACCCGTCATGCCCCGCAAGCTCATCACATCAGGCTCCCCCTTCGAGAGGGCCTATGGCTATTCCCGCGCCGTGGTGGACGGTGATCTCGTCTTCATCTCGGGCACCACGGGCTATGACTACGAGAAAATGGTGATGCCGCATGATGTGGCGGAGCAGACCCGCAACATCTTCCGCACGGTCGAAAGCGTGCTGAAGGAGGCGAAATCCTCGATGCGTCAGATCGTG
>JANMFA010000221.1:0-12371 GCA_031377545.1 Hyphomicrobiales bacterium
CCTGCGGGTTTTCCGCGACGCCCCGGGCTAGGTGAAAGTTAGGTGGTATTATTAAAATAATTAAGTGCCTTCGATGGCGACAGCATGGACATTAGCCTCGGTCGGCGTCGTCATCATGCGGCGCTGCACATCCGACACGCGGCCCTCCGGATAGAGGATGATCACGTCAACCCGCTTTGACGAGCGGAATGCCTCGACCGCCGCACCGCCGGTATCGCCCGATGTCGCTCCAACAATGGTCGCATGCTGGCCGCGTTTCGTCAGGATATGGTCCATCAGACGCGCCAGCATCTGCATCGCCACATCCTTGAAGGCGAGTGTTGGCCCATGAAACAGCTCAAGAACGAAGGTGTTGCGCCCGATCTGCTGCAGCGGTGTCACGGCGGGGTGACCGAAGGTCGCGTAGGCCTCTTTCGCCATGGCAAGCAGGTCCGCATCCGCGATCTCGCCATCCACGAAGGGCTTCAGCACCTCGACCGCAACCTCGTGAAACGGGCGCCCCGGGAAAGAGGCCATCGTCTCACGCGACAGTTGCGGCCAGGTCTCCGGTAGATAGAGCCCACCGTCACGGGCCAGGCCCGCCAGAACAGCATCGGAGAATGAAAGCGCGGGAGCTTCGCCGCGGGTCGAGATGTAGCGCATGCGCGGCTCACTAGCATTGAATGGCTGCCGCTGTCATTCCCGTCGACAGTGCTTGTACCAATCGACAATCGACACCATTTCGTGCCAAAGACCGGTCAACAGCGGCTCGCGTGGACCGCCGCACTACGGAGACAACAATGGCTGATATCAACACCTGGATCGACAGCGAAGTGAAGTCCAACGACGTGGTGCTGTTCATGAAGGGCACGCCGCAGTTCCCCATGTGCGGTTTCTCCGGCCAGGTCGTGCAGATGCTCGATTTCCTCGGCGTTCCCTACAAGGGCCACAACGTGCTGGAGAATGCGGAACTGCGCGATGGCATCAAGGCCTACACCAACTGGCCGACAATCCCGCAGCTCTACGTCAAGGGCGAGTTCGTGGGCGGGTGCGACATCGTGCGCGAGATGTTCCAGTCAGGCGAATTGCAGAGCCACATGGCCGAAAAGGGCATCCAGCTCCCTGCCAAGGTGAGCTGACGGCATTTTGTCAGCCCTTGAGCGGCCTGGCCTTGACCGTGACCACGCCCGGAATAGCCACGACGCTCGCCACGATGCCATCGGCGTCAAGCCCTGCATCGCGGTAAAGCACGTCGACGCTGCCATGATCCTGGAACATATCGGGCAAGGTCAGAGTGCGGACCTTCAGGCCGTTGTCCAGCAGGCCCATGGCGGCCAGTGCATGCAGGACCTGTGCGCCAAAACCGCCGGATGAACCCTCTTCCACCGTGATGAGCACATCATGCCCGGTGGCGAGCTGGCGCAGCAGTGCGAGGTCCAGTGGTTTGGCAAAACGCGCATCCGCGACACTCGTCGACAGACCGCGCGATTCGAGCTCGTCGGCAGCCCTGAGACATTCCTGCAGCCGCGTACCATAGGAGAGCAGCGCCACGCGCTCCCCCTGCCGGATCATGCGGCCCTTGCCGATCTCCAGTCTCTGACCCTCATCCGGGATATCGACTCCGATGCCATCCGCACGGGGGAAGCGGAAGGCGATGGGGCCGTCGTCATAGGCTGCTGCGGTCGCGACCATATGCACGAGCTCGCCTTCATCCGCCGGTGCCATCACCACCATGTTGGGCAGGCAGCAGAGATAGGCGATGTCAAAAGCGCCGCAATGCGTCGGCCCGTCCGGCCCCACATGCCCGGCCCGGTCGAGCGCGAAGCGCACGGGAAGCTTCTGCAGCGCCACATCATGCACGATCTGGTCGTAGCCCCGCTGCAGGAACGTCGAATAGATCGCGACAAAAGGCTTGATGCCATCCGCCGCCATGCCTGCCGCGAAAGTAACGGCGTGCTGCTCGGCAATGCCCACGTCGAACATCCGGTGCGGGAATTCCTTGCCGAACGCATCCATGCCCGTGCCGGTCGGCATCGCCGCCGTGACGCCGACGATCCGGTCGTCCTTGCGGGCCTCCTTGATCAGGCTGTTGGCGAAAATCTTGGTGTAGCTCGGCGCATTGGCGGCAGGCTTTACCTGCAGGCCGGTCTCAATGTCGAAACGGGCCACACCGTGGTAGTTGTCCGGTGCGATTTCAGCTGGCTTGTAGCCCTTGCCCTTTTGCGTAATCACGTGGATCAGCACCGGACCATCTTGGATCGCCTTCACATTCTCGAGGATCGGCACGAGATAATCGAGATTGTGGCCATCCACCGGGCCGATGTGGATGAAGCCCAGCTCCTCGAACAGCGTGCCGTTGGTGATATAGCCGCGCGTGTGCTCCACCGCGCGGGTCACGGCATCGTCGATGGTCTTGCCGAACTTCTTTGAGACGCGCTTGCCCACATCGCGCAGCGACATGAAGGCCTTGCCGGTGAACAGCCGCGTCAGATAGTTCGACAGCGCCCCGACCGGTGGCGAAATCGACATTTCATTGTCATTGAGGATCACGATCAGGCGGCCGTTGGACGCGCCGACGTTGTTCATGGCCTCATAGGCCATGCCGCCCGTCAGAGAGCCATCACCGATGACCGCGATGACATTGCGTTTCTCGCCCTTGAGATCACGGGCGGCTGCGAAACCTGCCGCCGCGGAAATCGAGGTCGAGGCATGCGCCGCGCCAAACGGATCGTATTCACTCTCGGCCCGCTTGGTGAAGCCCGAGAGCCCGCCGGGCTGGCGCAATGTGCGGATGTGGTTGCGGCGCCCCGTCAGGATCTTGTGGGGATAGCATTGATGGCCGACATCCCAGACCAGCTTATCATCCGGCGTGTTGAAGACGTGATGCAGTGCCACCGTGAGTTCGACGACGCCAAGCCCTGCGCCCAGATGTCCACCCGTGACGGATACGGCGCTGATCGTTTCCTGCCGCAGCTCATCGGCCAGCTGCTTCAACTGCTCGATGCTCAGATCGCGCGTGTCCGAGGGAACATGGACCCGGTCAAGAAGGGGCGTCTTGGACATCGGCGTTGCCTTTCGGACGTTCGGAACGGAAGTGATACCACCGGCTGGCGGACGCGGCGATACGTAGGTTTGCAAGGCGTAGAATGACCGATGCATGCCGAAAAAGGCACGGCATGAAATTGTGGCGCAATTTCGCGAGTTCAGCGCTTTTCGCGCAGAGCTGTCGAGGAAAGGCTGGAACGCGGACCATGAATGAAGGTCCAGCGCAAGCCCTTGCTGGATCCTGATGGCGGCCCATGCAAAAGCGCGCCTTCGTTCACGCGGCCCGGCGCCAGCACCTTGGCGGCCCTGCTCGCGGTGGCTTTCAATGTTGCGCCGGGGCGATCAACCACCGCGATCGGCATCAGACGCGCAATCTCCCGCCAGCCCTGCCAGCGGTGAAACTGGATCAGATTGTCCGCCCCCATGATCCAGACAAAACGCACGCCGGGGCAGCGGCGCTTGAGATAGCGCAGCGTGTCCAGCGTGTAGCGCGTGCCGATGCCCGCCTCGAAGCCGGTAATCTCCATCATGGGTTCGCGCATCAGCCTGCGGCATGCCGCCATGCGATCAGCCTGCGGCGGCAAACGGCGGGTATCCTTCAGCGGGTTGCCGGGCGTGACGATCCACCAGATGCGGTCAAGGCCCAGGCGGCGCAGCGCGGTGAGCGTCACCAGCCGATGCCCGGCATGCGGCGGGTTGAAGGAACCGCCGAAGAGGCCGATGCGCAGGCCGTGAGCGTGGAGGGGGAGCTTAGGGAGCGGCATCGGTTAGTCTGCAGCAATTGCTAAATTGGCATTGTGCGCCCATCAAGCCCTCACCTGTCCCGTTCCCCTGACCCGGTATTTGAACGCACAGAGCTGATCAACCCCGACCGGCCCGCGCGCATGCATCCGCCCCGTCGCAATCCCGATCTCGGCGCCGAAGCCGAACTCGCCGCCATCCGCGAATTGCGTCGAGGCGTTGTGGACCGTGATGGCGCTGTCCACTTCGGCCAGAAAGCGCTCGGCAGCGGCCTGATCCTCGGTGATGATCATGTCGGTGTGGTGCGAGCCGAAGCGCTCGATATGATCGATGGCATCGTCCAGCCCATCCACGACTTTTGCCGCGATGATGCTGTCAAGGAACTCGTGGCCGAAGTCCTGCGGTGTCGCCACGACAACGCCCGCCGCTGCGCCTTGCACGGTTTCATCGCCACGCACCTCGCAGCCCGCAGCCCGCAGCATCTCGATGATCGGCTTGATATGCGTGGCCACCACTGATCTGTCGAACAGCAGCGTCTCGGCTGATCCGCAGACGCCAGTTCGCCGCATCTTGGAATTCAGAACCAGCGTCTTGGCTTTCTCCAGATCCGCCGACGCGTGGACATAGACATGCACGATGCCGTCGAGATGCGCGAAGACCGGCACCCGCGCCTCGCTCTGCACCCGGGCAACGAGAGACTTCCCGCCGCGTGGCACGATGACATCGAGATTGCCACCGAGACCCCGAAGCATTTCGCCCACGGCAGCGCGGTCCTTGGTTGGCACACGCTGGATGCAATCTTCCGGCAGGCCAGCGGCCTTGAGGCCTTGCACGAGGCAGGCATGAATCGCAGCGGACGAATGATAGCTGTCCGAACCGCCGCGCAGAACAGCGGCATTGCCCGCCTTGAGGCAAAGCGCGCCAGCATCCGCCGTCACATTGGGGCGGCTTTCGAAGATCACGCCAATGACACCCAGCGGCGTCGCCACACGCTCGATCCACATGCCGTTCGGGCGCTGCCAGCGCTCCAGAATGCGCCCCACGGGATCGGCCAATCCAGCGACCGTTTCCAACCCTTCGGCGATGGCATGGATGCGCTTTTCGTCAAGCACAAGGCGATCCACAAACGCTCCAGTCATGCCGCCCCGCCGAGCCTCGGCCACGTCGATGGCGTTGACGGTGATGATCTCGGCACCATTGCCCCGCAGTGCCTTGGCGGCTTCCCGCAAGGCCATATTCTTCTGGTCAGCACTGGCCAGCGCCAGGACGCGCGCAGCGGCCCGTGCCTTCTGGCCGAGCATCAGCATCTCGGCCGCGAGCCTGGTGGCATCGCCCACGAACTCGGAGGGCTTGATCTGCCGGTTCATGTGTCGCCTCCCTCCCCGATCAGCACCAGATCATCCCGGTGGATCATGGCCGAGCGGCCTGAATAGCCCAGAATCCGCCCGATGTCGCGGGTGTTGGCACCCAGTATGGCGCGGGCTTCCGCTGCATCATAGCCCGCAAGTCCCCGGCCGACTTCGCCACCATCAGGACCGCGGACCAGAATGGCATCACCCCGCTCGAAGCTGCCGTCCACCTGCCGAACGCCGGCGGGCAGCAGGCTCTTGCCGGCGTGCAGCGCCTTCACCGCGCCTTCATCCACCACGACCACGCCCTGCACATCGAGACTGCCGCCGATCCAGCGCTTGCGGGCGCTGACCGGATCGGACGGCGTGAGAAACCAGGTGCAGTTGGTGCCATCGGCCACTGCCCTCACAGGATTCAGCCGCTTGCCGTTCGCAATCATCATCGTCGCACCACCCGAGACCGCGATTTTTGCCGCCTCGATCTTGGTCGTCATGCCGCCGCGCGACAGTTCCGACGCCGCACCACCGGCCATCGCCTCGATCTCCGCCGTGATGCGCGGCACCACGGGGATCAGTTTTGCCAAAGGGTTGTTCTGCGGCGGGGCCGTATAGAGCCCATCGATATCTGACAGCAGGATCAGCAGATCCGCCCCCGCCATCGTGGCGACGCGGGCCGCGAGCCGATCGTTGTCGCCATAGCGGATCTCGACCGTCGCCACCGTATCATTCTCGTTGATCACGGGGATGGCGCGCTGCGCCAGCAATTCGGCCAGCGTCGCTCGCGCGTTGAGATAGCGGCGCCGCTCCTCGGTATCCTGCGGCGTGATCAGCACCTGCC
The DNA here is from genome assembly GCA_031377545.1 of Hyphomicrobiales bacterium. Classification (GTDB taxonomy): domain Bacteria; phylum Pseudomonadota; class Alphaproteobacteria; order Rhizobiales; family Beijerinckiaceae; genus JADCCX01. Next base: position 5,953 of record JANMFA010000221.1, read on the forward strand.
CTGCCGTAATCCCGTGACGCCCGAGCGCTTCCGCCCAGACGCGTGCCAGAGCAATCTGTCCAACGGCGGCGGCGGCCTGAGACCGTTCCAGCGTGAGCGCGCCCTTGGGGTATTTCAGAACCGTGCGCCCCAGCGCGATCGCCCCGGACGACACCACGAGCACGTCAACGCCCCGCCTGTGTAGCCCGGCCAGATCATCCGCCAGCGCCGAGAGCCAGTCAGCCTTCGGCCCGCTGGCGGGATCGACCAGCAGCGACGAGCCGACCTTGACGACGACACGCTTGAAAGAGGCGAGGGCGGGGACGGCAACGGACATCGGAGCACAAGGGATCGGGGTTGGGTATTGCGTTGGCTACAGTGCCGCGACAGTCACGGCAAGCGATCTGGGCTATGCCATGCAAAGGGGAGTGACAAGCAAAGCTTCGGCACGCTACGCAGGGCCATGGCCGCCGGAATTGATTTGTATGCCTACAAGGAACTGGTGCTGGTGCTGGGGACAGCGGCCATCATCGTTCCTGCGGTGGTGCGGTTCGGCCTGAATCCGATTTTTGGCTTCCTGGCGGCGGGCACAATTCTCGGACAGGACGGGCTCGGTCAACTGGCACCCCACATCCCGTTCTTCTCGTGGATTACGGTGTCGGACCGGACACAGATTGCCCATCTCGCCGAGGCTGGCGTGGTGTTCCTGCTCTTCATGATCGGCCTGGAACTGTCCTTTGAGCGGCTCTGGACGATGCGACGGCTCGTCTTCGGGCTTGGCGCGCTGCAAGTCCTGATCACAGGCGCCGTGTTGACCTCGGCCCTGCGATTGTCCGGGGTCAATCCGGATGCAGCGCTGGTGGTGGGGTTCGCCTTCTCGTTGTCCTCCACGGCCCTTGTCGTGCAGTTGCTGGCAGACCAGAAGCGGCTTGGCTCGTCGACAGGCCGCACGTCCTTTGCCATTCTGCTGTTTCAGGATCTGGCGGTCGTTCCGCTGCTGGTGCTTGTCGGCGTGCTGGGTCAGGCGGGTGGCGCCAGTCTTTGGGAAGGTCTCGGTCTTGCCGCGCTCAAAGCCATCGCTGCCATTGGCGGCATCCTGCTGCTGGGCCGCTATATCCTGCGGCCGCTCTTTCGCGCGGTTGCCCATACGAGAAGCGGCGATCTCTTCATGGCGGCCAGCCTGCTGGTGGTGATCGGCACCGGCCTGATCACCGCCGCCAGCGGACTCTCCATGGCACTCGGCGCGTTCGTTGCCGGACTGATCCTCGCAGAGACGGAATTCCGCCGCGAGATCGAGGCAACCATCGAACCGTTCAAGGGGTTGCTGGTTGGGGTTTTCTTTTTCTCCGTCGGAATGTCACTGGATGTTGCCGCCGTGCTCGCCAATCCTGCGGCCATTCTCGCCGCGCTGTCGCTGCTGCTGGTCCTGAAGGTTGTCATTACCTATCTTGTCGCGCGTCTGTTCCGGGCAAGCGTGGGAACCAGTCTGGAAACAGCCATCCTGACTGCGCCTGCGGGTGAATTCGCCTTCGTCATCCTCGCACTTCCCGGTGCCAGCAACCTCATTCCCAATGCCACAGTGACAGCGGGTATTGCGGTTGCGTCGCTCAGCATGCTTCTCAATCCGTCGCTGGGAGCTCTCGGCCAAAGGTTGCGGACATGGGTCCAGCCGACGCCCACCCAGCCGGCTGAATCGAGGCCGCTACCGCCGGTTCTGGAGGAAGCGCCCGACGTGATTCTGGTGGGCTATGGTCGTGTCGGCGAGTTGGTGGGGACCATGCTCAAGGAGCACAAGCTCAGCTTCGTGGCACTCGAAACCAACCCGGATCTGGTCGCGCTTGGCCGAAAGGCAAAACGGCCGGTCTTTTTTGGTGATGCCACCGATGTCGGCATGCTGAAGCGCCTGGGGCTTGATGGCGCAAAAGTCCTGGTCATCACCATGGATTCACGCAAGGCGGTCGAGGACGTGGCGAAAGCCGCCCGTGCCGGACGGCCGGGTCTGACGATTGTCGCTCGCGCCCGTGACCCCGATCATGCCGCACGCCTCTACGCAGTCGGCGTCACGGAAGCCGTCCCGGAAGCGGTCGAGGCCAGCCTCCACATCTCGGAGGCCGCACTGATCGGCGCGGGTGTGCCGCTTGGTCTCGTGATCGCTTCGGTCCATGAACGGCGCGATCAATACCGCGCATCATTCCAGCGCATCAGCCGCGGAGACCGCGATCCGGTGGCGCGGCTCAGGGCAAGAAGGACGGCCTTAAAGAAGAAGGGGACTTAGGGTCAGGACCTAAGGCGCATATTCCCAGTTGTCGCCGTCCTCGTCCTCATCGTCCGCTGGCTTGCGCTTGCCGCCCAGCAGCGAAATGCCTTTGGTCGGCACAAGTGCTTCATCGCTATCGCGCGCCGCATCGACGATTGTGATCAGGGCGGCCAATGCTTCGGGCACGCCCTGCCGCGCCACAGCGGACAGCGCGAGCGGTGTCTGTCCGCAAGCCTTCTTCAGCCGCTGCATCTGCTTCTTGCGCGTATCCGGGTCGAGTGCGTCAACTTTCGACAGCGCCACGATCTCGGGCTTCTCCGCCAGACCGCCGCCATAGGCCTCGATCTCCTTGCGGACGATCTTGTAGTCCTTGCCCGCATCCTCGCCGGTGCCGTCGACCAGATGCAGTAGCACACGACAGCGCTCGACATGGCCCAGGAACCTGTCGCCAAGGCCGATGCCCTCATGCGCGCCCTCGATCAGTCCAGGAATATCAGCGAGCACGAACTCGCGGTCTGCGAGGCGCACGACACCGAGGCCGGGATGCAGAGTCGTGAACGGGTAATTCGCAATCTTGGGCTTGGCTGCGGTGGTTGAGGCGAGAAAGGTGGATTTGCCCGCGTTCGGCAGGCCCACAAGCCCCGCATCCGCAATCAGCTTGAGGCGCAGCCACAGCGTGCGCTGCTCGGAGGGTTGACCGGGATTGGCGCGACGCGGTGCGCGGTTGGTGGAGGAAACGAAATAGAGATTGCCGAAGCCACCGTTGCCACCCTTGGCGAGGAGCACCCTCTGGCCTTCTTCCGTCATGTCCGCGAGCAGCGTCTCGCCGTCCTCGTCAAAGATCTGCGTGCCCACCGGCACTTTCACGATGGCATCATCGCCCTTGCCGCCCGCGCGCTGACGCCCCGCGCCCTGCCCGCCGATCTTGGCCTTGATGTGCTGCTGATAGCGGAAGTCGATCAGCGTGTTCAGCCCGTTGACGCAGACCGCCCAGACGTCACCGCCCCGGCCGCCGTCGCCGCCATCGGGACCGCCGTACTCAATGTACTTTTCGCGCCGGAACGAGATGCAACCATTGCCGCCTGCACCGGACTGAACGAAGATTTTGGCTTGATCGAGGAATTTCATGGGGGTGTCATAGGCATTGATGCGGTCCGGCGCAATTGATCACGCACGCATGGCCGCTCAGCGCGGTGCAGCCTGACACTGCTCCGTGATCACCGTCACCCGCTGCTGTTGGCGTGCCGAGAGGGTGTTGCGCAGCAGCGGCGTCCACAGCTCCGCCTTCCGGATGCCTTCCTCGGAGCAGGCGCAGTAGCGCGTGCAGATCTCGACCGTTTCACCCGCCTTGATGCAGCTTGCCTGACACGCCGCCCGAAACTCGAGCGCGATCCTGTCCGCCCCGGGCGATGGCATGGCCAGCGATACCGCACCGATCAGCGCCATCAGAACAGGCTGATGCAGCAGGTAGATCGGCAGGCTCAGCCGTCCGGCGCGGGCAGTCCATGTCATGGCACCTTGCGGGGCGCGCTTCAGCCACTCCGGGGGAGAGCCAAGCATCAGCCGACCAAGCACAACACCGGCCAGCACCGGCGCAAACCAGGGAAACAGCGGCACATAGTCATTTGTCATCGGAAATGTCGGGCCGAGTCCGACCCATTGCAGCAACGGTGCATCGAACGCCGCGTGCCTGAACACGAGCGGCAGCGCAAACACGCCACCCGCGACAACCGCCGTGATCAGGATCGGCAACCGCAGGAATGGCAGCGCCAGAATGCTGGAGAGCGCGATGCAATGCAGGATGCCGAAAAAGATATAGGCCTGCGGCATGGCGAAGAACGTCGCGACCGTGATCAGCAGCGCCGCGCCTCCGACAATGCCAAGGCGTTTCAGAAACCTGCCCTGGTCGAAACCATCACGTGTCAGCAGCACCAGACTCACGCCCGAAAGCAGCAGAAACGCTCCGGCGATGGCCCGCGCAAAACCTGCCCAGAACGGATGCTGGACGATGTCGGTCGCGATCAGGCCGAAGAACCGCAAGTCCCAGGCAAAATGGTAGATGACCATGGCAACCACGGCCAGACCGCGCAGAACGTCCAGCCCGGGGAGCCTTGGAGAGTAGGCGAGCCTTGGAGAGTGAGGTGCTTCTGTCATCCGCCGGATCTTGCCAAGTCCATCCTGCGGCGCATCTCCTGAATGCTCGCAGCCAGGCCGATGAACAGCGCCTCACCCATCAGGAAATGCCCGATGTTCAGTTCCATCACCTCAGGAATCGCGGCGACAGGCCCGACATTGTCATAGGTCAGGCCATGGCCTGCATGGCATTCAAGGCCCAGCACAACCGCAGCCCTTGCTGCCTGTTGCAACCGTTTCAGCTCGGCCTTGCGCGCAGCCCCCTTGGCATGGGCATAGGCCCCCGTGTGCAATTCCACCACCGCGGCTCCAACCGCCTTCGAGGCTTCGAGCTGGCGGATATCGGCATCGATGAACATGGAGACGCGCATGCCCTTTTTCGCGAGCTGGCCGACATAAGGCGTGAGCTTCCTGATCTTCGAGGCGACATCCAGGCCACCCTCGGTCGTCACCTCGGTGCGCTTTTCCGGCACCAGACAGATCGCATGGGGCTTCAGCTTCAGCGCGATGGCCAGCATCTCTTCCGTTGCCGCCATTTCGAGATTGATCGGGGCTTTCAGCAGCTTTTTCAACCGGGGGAGATCGCTGTCGATGATATGGCGCCGATCCTCGCGCAGGTGAACGGTGATGCCATCAGCCCCTGCATGCACCGCCGCCAGCGCCGCCAGAACGGGATCGGGATGCGTGCCGCCGCGCGCATTGCGCACGGTGCCGACATGGTCGACGTTGATACCAAGGCGCAAATGGTTGGTCATGTCTCTCCTCCCCCTCATCCTTCGACAGGCTCAGGATGAGGCCTTCTTTCTCTGTTCCACCAGCTTTGCCGCCATGCAGATGGCGGCAATGAGACTGGAGGCTTCGGCCATTCCCTTACCAGCAATATCCAGCGCCGTCCCGTGGTCGGGCGATGTCCGGACGAAGGGCAGGCCGAGCGTCACATTCACGCCGCCCATCATGTCGAGCGTCTTCAGCGGTATAAGACCCTGATCATGGTAGAGGCACAGCGCCACATCGTAACCCTTGCGGGCGCGGCTCGTGAACATCGTGTCGGGCGGCAGGGGGCCAAACGCGCGGACACCGGCCTTCTGAAGTGCCGCAACGGCGGGTGCGACAATCCGGATATCCTCCATGCCGATGGTGCCATCCTCGCCTGCGTGGGGATTGAGCCCAGCCACGGCAATGCGCGGATTCCGGATGCCGAGATCGCGTTTCAGTGCTGCCGCGGTCCGCAGGCCCGCATCGACGATCATTGCCGTCGTGAGCCGCGAGACCGCCGTGATGAGCGGTTCATGGATCGTCACCAGCACGACCCGCAGGCCGCGTCCGGCAAGCATCATCTGCGCTTTCGAGCCATCACCCGCGAGATGCTCCAGAAATTCGGTATGGCCCGGAAACCGGAACCCAGCTGCCGTCAGGTTTGATTTCTGGATCGGATTGGTGACCAGGCCCGAGGCCTCGCCTGCACGGACGAGTGTAACCGCCCGCTCGATCGCGGCAATCACAGCATCCGCATGGGCCGGATCGGGTTTGCCGGGCCGGGCTGGCACAGCAAGATGCATCGGCAAGACCGGCAAGGCCTGGTGAAACACCGCTGCCCCCTCCGCCATATCCCGCACCGGACAGATCGGGATACGCCATTTCAGCAGCGCTGCGATGGCATCCAGCCGGGCCGGATCATCCAGCGCCACGAAGGCTGGGCCGGTTTCGCGCAGCGCCTGCCACGCCTTCAGCGTGATCTCGCCGCCGATGCCGGCAGGCTCGCCCATGGTCAGGGCGAGAGGTGCAATGGGTATCATCCTTCGACAGGCTCAGGATGAGGCCGCGGCAGGATGCATCTTCTGCCAGTGCCGCGCGATATCGAGCCGCGTCGCGACCCAGACCCTGTCGTGCTTCAGCACGTAATCCATGAACTTTGCCAGGGCCTTCGCCCGTCCAGGACGTCCCACAAGGCGGCAATGCAGGCCAACCGACAGCATCTTCGCCTGCCCCTCCTTGCCCTCGGCATAGAGCATGTCGAACGAGTCCTTGAGGTAGGTGTAGAACTGGTCAC
>JANMFA010000222.1:0-1920 GCA_031377545.1 Hyphomicrobiales bacterium
GATGCGCCCACCCGGGCATGTATCCGAGTGACTGGACCGCAGGCCCTCAGCGCATCCAACCCCTTTCTTCTTCCACGATCCGCTGCCGTCGTCGTAACTCACCACGGCGGTATCGAACAGCTTCCCGCCGATCGCCAATGCCTGCGCTTCGAATCGCGCCGGGTCGGCAGCGTTCGATTCGATCAGGATCTTGTTGACGTGATCGAGCCACCGACCGTAAAGGTCCTTGATTTCCTTCGCGTCTGGCTTCTCCGACACCGGCCGCATCTCGACCATCCCGGCCGTCCGCAGGTATTTATCCGGCGGCGGCAGCGTGGAGACCTGGAAGCTCAAACGATACAGCGCCGCGCCGTCCAGATCGTGCAGTTCGTCCAGGCTGGCGGCATTGCGCGCAGTGGTGAGAAGCTGGCGATATGCGGCGCGGTCGCGCAACTGGTCGATGTGGGTGCCTGCCAGGCCCACGCCGGCGAGGGGCTTGAACTCCGCGCCCGATGCGGTTCCCCCCTGTCCGAGGTTGGTGGCGGCGGGATCGACGCCGAGGCCGCCGCTCAGCGCGAGGGCGCGGAAGACCTCGATCTCGCGATTCGCTTCGGGGCCGATGGCGAAGCCTTCCTTCTCGCTGGCCACCATCAGCGCGTCGATATAGGCCATTTCGCGCCTGCGCTCATTGATCAGCGCTTCGCGCCGGTACAGCTTGGCGTCGGAGACGGCGATCGTGCCTGGGATCTGGTCCGGCCGGTGGTCAATGTCCAACCGTCCGCCGTATGGCGTTGCACACCCGGCCAGTAAAGTAACCAACAACGAAAGCAACACAACGTGCCTCGACATCGCGAATCCCCTTTCGTTTCCCATGCCAGATCCGGGTCACCGGCTCGTCGGCGCATCGCCTGTCAACTTTGCCGCAGAGCCACCTCTCATGCATCATCCCTTTGCGCGTGCGCGGTTCCGGCGTCGCTTCGCGCTCACGCCGGCATCACTCCCGCATCACCTCCGCCTCGGCTCACACCCCACACCACCCCCATCACGATCCAGGTGCGACCCATCATCCCGGCTCGCCACGTCTCACCGGCGCAGCACCCTCTGCACGCGCTGCACGCGCTGCGGCACAATTCGCAAACACACTCGGATCCCGCGGCACGCGCAGAGGCGCGATCCGCGACGGGGCAAGACTGTTGGTCGGTTGAGCATCACCGCGTGATGAAGCAACACCGCCACGATAGCAGTGATAACCAGCGCGTTTTCGGTCGCGGTGGCGGCCTTCGGCGTTGAGTCCTCCGCCGTGAGCGGAGACATCGCCGACAAAACATACTGCGATGGCGGTCAGCGCCATCGGCATCAAGACGCCCTCGGGCGATAACGCCGATGCTTCCCCTGTGCCTGCCTTGGCCATCCAACATTCCCCCTGTGGAATGTGCTCCGACTTCTATGATGAAGCGTTATTGAAGTCTCGTTGCTTGGCGATTTGGTTGTCAATCGTTATCGCGAATCAGCCACTGAAGGGGCGCAATGTGAATTGCGGTATCTGTGCCGGAAGTCATCGTTTGCTAATGTTCCATCAATCGAAAAGTGAACATCAATTCACCATATCAACGCCCAGCTTCGTACCAAGCTACAACACGGCGTAGTGCTGCCAAGTCAGCAATGACAAGTCATCCTGTGGCGACGACCGGTGGCGACGACCGGGACACCCACAAATCAGATTTCCCCGACAGCCTCGTAAACGGTTGATCGGGCAAACCCATGCGGACCCAAGACCAGGACACCCAAATTTCTTCAACCCGTTCTTTGCAAACACGCAACCCATAGCAAACCCAAAGGACAGCCACCACCTCATTGCGCAAAGGGGCCGGGCGGCACCGACGATTCCATTGAGCAATGTGGTGACCGCGTGAAACCACAGCGGCTAATCCTGCCTGAGAA
>JANMFA010000474.1:0-11729 GCA_031377545.1 Hyphomicrobiales bacterium
CCTCAGCCTCTGCTCTCAAGGCGTCTGGCCAGGGCTTCGATCTTCCCTACCACGAAATCCGTCGCGACATGGTGCGGCACATGCCCGACTCCCGGCAGGACATGGGCCTCCACATCGGGCAGCTCCTGCACAAGTTGGGCCGTGTGGATCGAGGTTGCGACCACGCTGTCCGCATCACCGGCGACGATGAGCGTCGGGATGGTGATTGTGCTGTAGCGACCGGTACGTTCCGTAACATGGGCCAGGAGTCCCGCGACATCCTCGGCATTGGCGGTGAAACTCGCGGGCCGCAGCATCAGATGCAGCGCGGTCGCCTCGACATAGTCCGCAGGAGCTTTTTGCGGAGCAAAGACGCTGTCGACGCCCGATTGCATGGTCATGGCCGCGCCGGGCACCGGCAGGAGATGGGCGAAGATCCGGCCAATCACCGGCCAGCTGCCAACATGATAGTACCACAGGATGCCGCCGGGCCAGGGGTGGCTCACGGGACCAAGCAGCACAAGGCCTGCCACCCTTTCAGGATGGTCCATCGCCAGCGTCGTGGCCAGCGCGCCCGACCAGGAATGGCCAATCACGACGGCCCTGGGAACGCCGGCGGCAACCATCGCTTCGCTGATGACGCAGGCCTGCCGCGTCACTGACGCGTCAGCCCTGCCGCCCGGCCTGTCGCTGTGCCCGTGGCCTGGCCGATCAATGGCAATGACCCGGAAGGATCGGGACAGCAGACCCGCCAGCGGCGCAGTGAGCGCCAGCAGATTGCAAGAGGCACCATGCAACAGGACAATCGTTCGCTCCGGCGACGCATCGCGCGGGCCGATATCCCGCAAATGGATGCGCCCACCGGTCACTGGCACGAAGATTCCGCTCGGTGGATGCCGCGACACAGCCCTGGCAACGACAACCTGGGTCCAGATCAGCAGGACGATCACGAGGGCAGCGACGACAACCAGGACTGTCTGCATGGGGTTTCCGGAAGGACTTCATCAGATCACGGCAATGGTCTATGATGGAGCATGTCCGATGCCAACATCAATCCCGCGACGTCGCAGGCCGACGCGCCGCAGTCGCTGCGGACCCGCCTGCTGATGGGGGCGCTTTTGGCGGCCTTTCTCGGCGGCGCTGCGGGCCTCTGGTGGCGTTTCGGCGAGGCCGTTTACATCTCCAGCATGATGGGTGCGATCATCGCCTGTTTCTGAACAGGTTCGGCCGCCGTGTACCAAGGCCATGTTCGGTCTTCGCCCAGTGGAACGGCTGTCGCAAGAAATCCCAGACGGCAATCCATGCCGCAAGCGAGACCAGCAGGAGATAGACCGGTGCCGTGAGAAGCCAGGGCGCGAGATGCCACAGGCGCCTGCGCCTCAGGCCGATGATCGCCGGCAGCACCATCACGAGCAGGCCCACCAGCGCAATCTCCAGGGCCAGGCAATTCGCCAGGAACATCAACCACGTGCTCGTATCCCAGACCTCTCCGGTCCAGGCGTTCCAGACAAACCATGCTGCGAAAAAGGGAAACGTCAGCGCGCCAAGCACCACCCCGACGATCTGGCTGGCCGCAGCAATCCACGCGCCCGCGCCCATCTCGCGGATCGCGTCGAATGGGTGCTGACCATGGGCAATGCCAGTCTGGATCCAGCCCTTCATCCATCGTCGCCTCTGTCCGAGCCAGGCGCGCAGGCGGATCGGTGCCTCTTCCAGGGTCGTTGACGGCAGATCCTGAACCTTGCGTCCCGCGCGGGCGAGGCGGACACCAAGATCGGCATCTTCCGTGACATTCCACGCATCCCAGCCGCCAAGCGCCACGAGATCAGCGCGGCGAAAATGGTTGGACGTGCCGCCCAGCGCCACGGGAAATCCTCCCTGTGCCATCCCGCATTTCACGGCATCGAACAGGCCTGCATATTCGATCGACATCATCAGCGGCAGCCAGCCATCAGGGCCATTGTCCACCGCGAGCCTTGCCTGAAGGCAGCCCACGTCCGGCGGCGCGCTTTCGAACGCCAGAACCGCGCGCTTGAGCTGATCAGGATCGGGAATATCTTCCGCATCATAGACCGTCACAAATGCGCCTCTGACAAGGGCAAGTCCGTGATTGAGGGCGCGGGGTTTTGTGCGGGGATTGCCCGCCGGAACCATTGCGATCCGGATCCAGCCGGGCAGAGTGATCGCCTGAAGCGCCCGCTGCGTTTCCCCGTCATCGGCCTCAATCAGCAGCACCACATCCAGCGAATCCTTTGGATACTGGAGCGCGGCAAGGGCTGAGAACAGCTGCGGCACCACAGCCGCTTCGCGGTAGAGCGGTACAAGAATCGAATAGACAGGCCATGGACGCGAGGAATTTTCAGGGAGGATCACGGGATCGCCCAGCGGCGGGCTCTCGAATGTCGCGGCCAGCTGCAGCATCATGAAAGCCAGAAAAACCGGCGAGACGACGATGGCCAGTATGGCTCCCGGAGCCGGAGCAAACCCGACAACCGCGCCGACGAGGAGGACACCGCCGACAAAAGCAGCCTTCTGTCCGTACGATGCCCCCTCGCGGGCTCCCGGACGGTGAACGTTCATCCCCAAACGGTCAGCGCGGAGGGGCGATCAGACCAAGTGCAACCGCTTTGGCGGCGGCATGGGCGCGGTTCGATGCCGCAAGTTTTCCCACGGCGGAATCGATGAAGAAGTTCACCGTGGCGGCCGTCAGGCCAAGGTTCACGCCGATCTCGCGGCTGGTATGGCCGTGGGCTGCCCAGACCAGACATTCCCGCTCGCGTGGCGTCAGCCGGATGATGTCGACATCATCGATCCCGAAGCGGATCTTCAGCACGGCATTGTGCAGAACCGGGTGCAGCACACCAATCGCTGCGGTGAGATCCGTCTTGCAGGATTGCCATCGCTTTTCGGGAACATCACTGGTGAGCGTCAGGAGCGAGCGGTCGCCCGAAGGGCCGCGATAGGTCGCAGTGATGGCATGACGGCCGAGCTGAAAATCCTGAAAGTCGCGGAAGAAGCGCTTGATGCGGATGCGCACTTTGGGCATCTCGGACCAGTCAACGGGTTGTCTGGCATGCTCGCTCAGTGTCTTGATCGGCTCGCCCGCAGGAAAGTTGGCCTCGTCGAGGTGCTTGCGCCAGGTCTCGCCATAGGTGTCGATGACAAACGGGTCATCGCCGACCACGCCAGGCACATGACGCATCAGGAATGCAGCATGCTTCGCCCCGCTCGTGCGGCAGATTTCGAGCAGCGCCCGTTGAAAATCCGTCTTGAGAGTGGCACCAGACAGGTTCTGGGCGAGCGAAGAGACCGTTCGTCTTGGCGCAGACTGTGCTATCATTTTTTCAAATCCCCAGAGTTCTCCTTAGAACGTGCAGGGATTAACGGGGCAATCACACGCCTTCCTTTGGAGTGACACCATTAAGGATTTGGCGGAGGCGCTTGCAGAAATGCTGCGGCGCGCCTAAACCCGCGCATCGACAGAAAGGCATTCCCGGTGTCCGACAGACCGGATGCAAAATTGATCCGAAAGCAGCGCCTTGCTGCGGCTTTGCGGAGGAATCTTGGTCAGAGGAAGCGCAAGGACCGCAGCGTAAGCGATTCACCGGCCACGAGCGAAGCCATCGACAAGGCTGTTCCTGATGCAATCAGTGTTGTCATAGACGAGCCCTAGCGTTGTCCAATCGACAACACTCCTTCCTTACCTTCAGTCAGCAAACGGAAAAGACGGTTACATATGGATCGGATTACCATCACCGGCGGATCAAGGCTGAACGGCGTCATCCCCATTTCAGGTGCGAAGAACGCAGCGCTGCCGCTGATGACGGCTGCCTTGCTGACCGATGATGTGGTGACGCTCGACAATGTTCCGCGTCTGTCGGATGTCACCCAGCTCCTGCGCATTCTCAGCAACCATGGCGTGGACCACAAGATTGCGGGTCGGCTGGCGGGCCAGAGCACCGAGACAGGACAGACCATCGATCTTTCCGCCAGGCAGATCGTGGACACGACAGCCCCCTACGAGCTGGTTTCGCGCATGCGGGCGAGCTTCTGGGTCATCGGACCACTGCTGGGCCGCATGGGCAGGGCGAAGGTTTCGCTCCCGGGTGGTTGCGCCATCGGAACAAGGCCCGTCGATTTCTATCTGCAGGCACTGGAGCGTCTCGGCGTGCGCATCCGGATCGAGGCGGGGTATGTGCTGGCTGATGCGCCCAATGGCCTCAAAGGGGCCGAGATTTTCTTTCCAAAGGTCTCGGTTGGCGCAACCCATACTGCGCTGATGGCCGCGGTACTCGCCGACGGAAAGACAGTCATCCACAACGCAGCGCGCGAACCCGAGGTGATTGATCTGGCAGATCTGCTCAACCGGATGGGCGCCAAGGTCAGCGGTGCGGGCACCGCCACCATCGAGATCGAGGGCGTCGCGCGCCTGCATGGCGCACGGCACTCCGTCCTGCCGGACCGGATCGAGACCGGCACCTATGCCATGGCCGTTGCGATGACCGGAGGGGACGTTCTGTTGGAGAATGCGCGGATCGACCTGCTCAAGGCTGCTTTTGATGTTCTGGGCCGGACCGGGGTCACCATCGAAGCCCGACCGAATGGCGTGCGGGTTGCCCGAAACGGCACGGATCTGGCACCTGTCGATGTAACAACCGAGCCCTTCCCGGGCTTTCCGACGGATCTGCAGGCGCAGTTCATGGCGCTGATGTGCCGTGCCAAGGGTGTCTCTCACATCCGGGAGACGATTTTCGAAAACCGATTCATGCATGTCCAGGAACTGGCGCGCCTTGGCGCCAAGATCCGCCTCGACGGCGATATGGCCGTGGTCGAGGGTGTTGACGTGCTGAAGGGCGCTCAGGTGATGGCAACAGACCTGCGGGCTTCAGTAGCGATGGTCATCGGCGGACTGGTTGCGGAGGGCGAAACGGTGGTGCACCGGGTCTATCACCTCGACCGCGGCTTTGAGGCGCTGGAGAAGAAACTCCAGCGCTGCGGGGCTCAGGTCGAACGGATCACCGGCTGATCACCAGCCCCGGTTCGGTGCCAGAATCGCACCCCGCTTCAGGCCGAAGCCGGGAATGTCGCAGGAGCATGACGAGTTGGCCGGACGCGGACGGGTGTAGCAATTGCCGCGCGACGTGACACACAGGTTGCCGACCGGCACGGGACGGGGCCGGTAGTATTCACGACCGTAGGGATCATGCCGATAGTAGGGCTCGGGCTGGTAATAGGGACGCGGCGGCGGTTGCGGATAGGGGTAATACTGCGCCAGGGACGGCGTGACACTGGCAAGAAAGCCAGCAGCCGTCAGCAGCGATGCCAACAATGCGCGACGTTTCATGGAACCCTCCACCACGATCAGCGGCCTGTTTTCGCCGCTTGGCAGTCTGCATGATCTCTTCTGGCAGATGAATGCTGATTGAACACCACGGCAGGTGACGCTATCGCAGGTCGCGAACAGGACAGCCCAATGCCACAGCTACTCGACAGCCGGTCTGCGACATTTGAAGCGGAATTCCGTGATCTTCTCGCCCAGAAGCGCGAGGTCTCCGAGGAGGTGACCACCGCTGTCGCGGCCATCATCCATGACGTGAGGACGCGGGGCGATGATGCCGTCATCGCGCTTTCGCTGAAACATGATTCAGTCGATCTGGCGCGGCTCGGCATGCGCGTTGCAGACGCGGAACTGGAAGCGGCGCTGCATCTGTGTGATCCAGCAGCCCTTGCAGCGCTGCGCTTCGCCAAGGAGCGGATCGAAACCTATCACCAAAGACAGCGTCCTTCGGACGTGTCGTTTACCGACGCGCTGGGTGTTGAACTGGGCTGGCGCTGGAGCGCACTGGAATCCGTGGGTCTCTATGTGCCCGGCGGCAGCGCCAGCTATCCCTCCTCTGTCCTGATGAACGCGGTGCCGGCCAAGGTGGCTGGCGTGCCGCGCATCGTGATGGTGGTGCCCGCTCCCGGCGGCGTGATCAACCCGCTGGTTCTGGCGGCGGCCTCCATCGCGGACATCGACGAGGTTTACCGCATCGGTGGTGCGCAGGCCGTTGCTGCGCTCGCCTACGGCACCCCGAGCATCATGCCGGTGGTCAAGGTAGTAGGGCCCGGCAACGCCTACGTTGCCGCCGCCAAGCGCCAGGTCTTCGGACAGGTCGGAATCGACATGATCGCTGGCCCTTCCGAGGTGGTGATCCTGGCGGATGACACGGCCAATCCGGAATGGATTGCGGCCGACCTCCTGGCGCAGGCCGAGCATGACACCGCCGCCCAATCCATCCTGATCACCAGTTCGCCCGGGCTGGCGAAGGATGTGGCGGCGGCCGTTGAGAGCCAGCTGCGGACATTGCCACGGGCGGCCATCGCCGCTGCGTCCTGGCGGGATTTCGGCGCGATCATCCATGTCGGTAAGCTTGCCGACGCGATCCCGCTGATCGATCGTATGGCGCCTGAACATCTCGAGATCATGGCGGTTGATGCCGACGCACTCTCGGCCGGCATCCGCAATGCCGGAGCGATCTTTCTGGGCGGTCACACGCCCGAGGCCATCGGGGATTATGTGGGTGGCTCAAACCATGTCTTGCCGACCGCCCGCAGCGCCCGCTACGCTTCGGGTCTGGGAGTGCTCGATTTCATGAAGCGGACATCCATCCTGAAATGTGGCACAGAGCAGTTGCGGGCGCTCGGACCGGCCGCCATGGCGCTCGGTCAGGCCGAAGGACTCCATGCCCATGCGCGTTCCGTCGCGATACGGCTGAACCTGCCTCTGGATTGATCCTGCATGACGGATGGCACACCATCGACCAATCGCCTCGTGGCCGTGGTGCTGGATCCGGCCTCCATCGAGCGCGGCACGCCCGATCAGGAACACGAGCGGCTGACCGCGATCTATGACCTTGTGGAGGAAAATTCCTTCGCTCTGCCAGATGGTCGGGAAGGGCCATTCCTGCTGCACATCGGCTTGATGAACGGCCGCCTGGTGTTCGATATCCGCAGCGAGGCCGGGGCCCATGTCATCACCCACGGGCTGTCGATGTCGCCCTTCCGGCGGGTGATCAAGGACTATTTCATGATCTGCGAGAGCTACTACGACGCGATCCGCAGCGCGACATCCGAACAGATCGAGGCCATCGACATGGGGCGGCGCGGCATCCACAACGAAGCCGCCGAGATCGTGGTCGAACGGTTGAAGGACAAAGTCACCATCGATTTCCAGACCGCGCGGCGGCTGTTCACGCTGCTGGCGGCGCTCTCCTGGACCGGGCGGGAAATCTGAGACGCATCATGTCGGAGAAACCAAAATCGATCCTGTTCGCCTGCACGCTCAATGCGGTCCGTTCTCCAATGGCGGAAGGTCTGGCACGCGCCATCCTGGGCCAAAAGATCTACGTCGATTCAGCCGGGCTTTCGACCGCAACGCTGGATTCCTTCGCAGTGGCGGCCTTGGCCGAGATCGGCATCGACATCCGCGATCACAACACGCAGGGTTTCGACGATATTATGGTCGACGAGTTCGAGCTGATCGTGGCGCTTTCGCCTGAAGCCGTGGAGAAGGCGCGCGCGCTGACCCGGCATTCGTCCGTCGCGGTGGAGTACTGGCCGACCGACGACCCTACCGCGATGTCCGACGGCTCCCGCGACAGCCGGTTGCAGGCCTATCGCACCGTGCGCGACGCGCTCCGGCAGAAGATCAGGGACCGGTTTGCGACGGATTGACAGTCAGGCGCGCACATCCCGCGTTTTCCGGCGGCCCATCGGCAGGGCTGTGATGCCGCCGACCAGCGAACCCGCAAGGAATCCAAGCAAGCCAAAAAAACCGCCTTCGAGCGTCAGTGGCAGTGCTGGCTTGAACGCCTTCATCGCCTGGCTGGCAATCGCCGGATCATAGTCCTTTACCATGGCCCCCACCCGTGAGAGCACGTCGGGTGCCTGCATCGCGACCTGCTGGCCCTGCAGGGTTTCGTAACGACGGATGGTCTCGCGGATGCTGGTGCCGCGTTTGACGACAAAGGTATCGGGAGAGGCCTCAAGGCGCTGGATGCCGGATTCCCGCGCCAGACCGGCCTTGAGCGCGTCCTGGTCGAAGTTCTGGACGATGGTCCTGAGTTCATCCACCGCGCCGCCAAGGCGTTGCGCATATTGCTGGGCGAATTCCGGGGCCTGGGATGCGCCCACCGCGCCCAGTCCGCCCATGAACATCGCCATCACTCGCCGGATCATGCAGGCAACCAATCGTCCTAAGGTGTGTACGTCAAGTGTCTGAGCGCATCGCGCACGTCATCCTCGGTGACGTCCACCATCGCTTTGGCAACCTTGCAGGCCGCCGTCTTGCGCAAGGGAGCCATCACCAGGATCACGGTTTCCTCGCCGGGGCAGCCGGGGTCGCGGCACAGGATCTCGCTGACACTGATGCCGATATCCGGATTTCGCCCCAGTGCCTCGAAGACATGGGCCTTCACCCGCTGATTGTGGGTGAGGTCGACAGCTTTGGGACGGAGCGACAGTTTCCACATGACAAGGCAGAAGATGGCGTTATGGCACGGTCAACGCAAGTCAGGATCAGGGCAGCGTCAGAATTCCTGCATAGCCATCCGCTGCTCCGATGATCAGGCGACGGCCTGCCGCATCCCAGCCCAGCGCCGTGATCGCCCTGGCACCTTCGTCGATCCGCGGCGCACGGACGAGAAGCTCCGAGGCGTCCGTGAGGCGCACGAGCATCACGAAGCCGTCGTCATAGCCGATGGCCAGCACCAGCGCCCCGGGATGGAACGCCACCTGGCTGACACGCACGGGGCGCACGCCGCATTCGCGCGGTGCCTTGCCCATGGGGCCGTCCTTGCCCGAGAATGGCCAGATGATGGCGGCTTCCGCCCCCGAGGTCGCAAGCCAGTTGCCGTCATGCGACCAGCTCATGGAGCGCGTTTTGGCCGGATATCCGGTCATGCGCATATGGGCCTTGTCTGTGATGCGCCAGCCGTGCAGCGCATTCTCCTGCATCGATGTGACGACGTAGCGTCCGTCCGGCGACACCGTGGCATCGATATGTGAGCCCTTCCAGGGCAAAGGCTCTGGCTCGGCGCTGGCATTGGGAAACCAGAGGCTCGCACCGTTGTAGTGCGACAACGCCAGACGATAGCCCTTGGGCAGGAATGCGAGCCCTCGTGCGGTCGTTGGCGCGCTCATCACCTTCAACTCGCCCCTGGCAGATCGAGCGCTGACCATCTTGCCCGTCGACCAGGCGACGGAGCCGTCCGGGGACACGGCGATGGCATCGATCCATCGGCGCTTCTCGTCCGCCAGAACGTCCATCGACCGATCGGTGCGGGTGCGAACAATGCGGCCATCCTGGCCACCCGTAACCAGACTGTCGCGGCCGAATGCACCGACCAGAAGCCCGTCATCATGGGGCCGCACCTCGGTCACGGCCTCGGCGATGAACGAAACACGGCCATCGGTCGAGGCCAGAACCGCGACATCGCCCAGAAAGGCGGCGCAAACGACATGCGCCGCCAGCTTGTGCTGGACGACGCGGCTGGAGAGGTCTGGAGGAGGGGCCATGATCGCGACTGGATAGCTTAAGTGATGCCGATTAGAAACCTCGGCGCATTGTACGAAACACACTGGCGGAGATTGTTAGACATCGCTCGAGCGGCGAGCCAGGACCGCTTCGCGGGCGCTGCTTTCGGCAATGAGTGCCCGGATCTCGGCTTCTTGGGCCTTGAGGCGCAAAAGCAAGTATTCCCGCTCAAGATGCAACAATTGCAAGCGCGCAGCTTTCGCCTCGGCTTCGGCATCCTCCGCGCGTCTTTCCAGGGAGGTGATGGCCGCGTTCGTGGCAATCGCATCATGCCGCGCTTCGTCAAGTTTATCTCGAAGCCCCGCCAATGTCGCTCGGACGCGATAAGCCAGCCGCTGGATGAACTCGACGGAACTGGCCTCGTCGCGAAGCAGGCTACCAATGGCAATCTCCGGCAGTTGCCCGTGAGGATCGACGAGACGAATGGCTTTTTCGCTCTGGACGACCGGATTTTGGTCTATCCCGCCACCTCTGGCAGCCAAGCGCTCGACCATTCGGCTAGCCGCTTTATCGCGCATCGTCGCCGACAATATCCTTGAACTCCACTGCGATTGTGCGCATTGCCTCTGCAAGCCAGTTTTCCAAAAACTGTGTACGCACTGTAGCGACCATTTCCTGCTCTCGAGCTTCACGATAGCGGTGGACAGCGGCTTGCGCCATAATCTCTGCATTGCGCGCTTCGTTCTGCCAATGCTGGAGGTCGCCTTCCAGGTTCTCGAAACGTCCAACCATCACACGGAGTTCGGAGAGACGCTCCCCGTCCTGACGATCGATTTCTTCGTGGTAACGCTGGAAACGATGCCGGTTCTCGCTATTCTCGCGATCAAGCTCATAAAGTCGTTCTGACGACAATTTGATTACTTCAATGATTTCCTGGACCATCTTATGAATACGATCGTTATTCAACAGTCGCACTTCCCGTTTTCCCATTGGCCATCAGGTTTGTTTAAAGACGGGTGGAATTCTCGCTCTTCAACCCACAGCACCGGAAGTACGGGAAGGTTCGAGGAGCCGCGCGGACGCCGGTCGGCCTAAGACGCGGCCAAGAGAGTTCATGACTGCATCATGGAGACGGCACAGCCATTCCTCGGCGTCTGCAGCACGCTTCTCAGCCAGCTCGGCTCTCGATTCCGCTCCTGCGACTTGCGCCCGTAGTTGAGTGATCTCGCTGCTGCTGGCCTGCTGCAGCCGCTTCATCGTTTCAATTTCGTTCGTCGCGTCGTCGAGCACTTTTTTCAGTTGCGCTTCGAGATCCTGGGTTCGTTCTTCGGCGATCCGTATCGCTTCCCGGGCTTCCTCGACGAGTTCTATGGCCGAAGAAAAGTCGCGCAATTTCGCAGGTGGCGTTGTTCCCTGAACAACCTCTCGACCAGGAGTTGGCAATGTTACAATGTTGGCGTCTCCGATTGCGGGAATCCTGCCCAATTCGCGCAACAGCACCGCCTGATTCAGGTCACTTGTTTCGTTACTGGCCACTTGATCACTCATCGCTTCCCCTGCCCAATCGTCTTGCACCCAATGTAACAGTCTTCGTCAGGAACCCTTGCCCTGTTGGAAGCTGTGCACGTTGCTGGGTAACTCGCTGTCTGGCCCTGGTCCTGGATCGGCTTCCTGCGCAGTTTGCCGCAATCCGCGGCCTGCTCTCTTCAGTGCGTCATACTGCTTCTGCAACGAGATCCGGCTTTCTCGGGCAATCTCCAGTGCGCCGTGGACAAGTGCGCGTTCTGACTTCTCGTTTTCGAGGTCTTCGGTCAGCCTGCGGTTGGCCAGATCGAGTTCGGTACGTTCAGTCTCGTGCTTCGCCGTCAACTGTTCGATGCGTGATTGCAGGCTTTCTGCCCGATCAACCGCCTGGCCGATTGAAACATCCTTCGCCGCTATAGCCTTCACAAGCATATCGCAGCGGGATGTGAGTTCATCCTTGGCGCGCTGTGATTCAACGAAGCGTTCCGACTGGCGATTGACATCCGACTGGAGATTCTCGAGCCGCCGCACTACCGTACTGCGCGCGATCATCGCTTCCTTGACCAGCCGTTCCGCAGCGCGAGATGCTTCGTCGCGTTCGCGTAACTGGTTTCGCGTTTGGGCCAAGACTTGTTCGGCGGTCGCAGCGCGATGGCTTACAGCCTCAAGCTTCGTCGTCAGACTGGATCGCTCTGAGCGGAACGAGCTC
>JANMFA010000282.1:0-9330 GCA_031377545.1 Hyphomicrobiales bacterium
ACTGTCGGCCATTGATCCATCGCAACGCGCCTTGGCTCGCATGACCGCAGGAGTCTCAGGGAATGTGTAGGACCAGCCATGCTTGAATATCATGTCAGCGCCAGACGCATCGATGCCCAAGGTGGTGTCGCAACCGCAAAGAACGCGATGATCACGCTCGATACGAACACCGCAGGACGTTCCGATGCGTTCAATCCAGCCGAGCTTCTGCTGGCATCTGTCGCAGCGTGCATGATCAAGGGGATCGAGAGGGCCATGCCGATGATCAGCTTCGATCTGAAAGGTGTCGAGGTCCACATCCATGGCACCCGGCAGGACAATCCGCCGAGGCTGGTATCGATCCGCTATGAGTTGATCGTGGACACGGACGAGAGCGAACAGCGGCTGGATCTGCTCCACCGCAATGTCCGCAAGTATGGAACCGTTTCCAACACGATCGCCGCAGCCGCGAAGCTCGAAGGCACCATCCGGAGAATGTCATGAGCCGCATGCATCTGGAAAGGCATCTGGTGTCCCGGATTGGCTGGCTGCGGGCCGCCGTCCTTGGTGCGAATGACGGCATCGTTTCAACAGCAAGCCTGATCGTCGGTGTCGCGGCGGCCACGGCTTCACGGTCGGACATCCTTGTCGCGGCCATCGCCGGATTGATCGCCGGAGCCATGTCGATGGCAGCGGGTGAATATGTCTCGGTCAGCTCCCAGTCAGATACCGAAATGGCTGATATCGCTCGTGAAAAAGCAGAACTCGCGAACCAGCCCGACTTCGAGCATGAGGAGCTTGCCCAGATCTACGTCAGACGCGGTCTCGAGGTCGGCCTCGCCCGCGAAGTCGCCACGCAGCTGATGACGAAGGATGCCCTGGCCGCCCATTCCCAGGACGAGCTTGGCATATCCGAGGTGACCACGGCACGCCCGATTCAGGCCGCCCTGACATCAGCCGCGACTTTCGCGGCGGGGGCGGTCATGCCGCTGCTGATGGTGGTTGTTTCGCCACCGGCGATGCTCATCCCGATGGTGTCAGCGGCTTCCCTCCTGTTTCTGGCACTGCTTGGAGCTGTCGGCGCCCGCGCCGGCGGCGCCGGCATTGGTCGGGCGACGATGCGTGTGACATTCTGGGGTGCACTTGCAATGGCGATGACGGCCGGCATCGGTGCACTTGTCGGAAAGGTGGTTTGATCAGGACGGGAGCATAGCGCAGTCGCCAGGATTGTACGGCGAGAAACGTTCGAACCCATCTCAATCATGCTGCGAACCGCTCTCAAACGCGGCCGACCGTGCCTGCTGGGAAAGCGCATTTGTTGAGGCCCGGAATGCCCTGGATTCGGGCTTCGAATGTGGGCAAAAAAGCTGAACATCCGTTTTCTGCAAGGCAGAGGTTTCAATAACCCTCGGAAATCGCCAGCCTTCTCTGCCAAAACCGGAAAATCGACGGTTTGCATGAGACTGGCTGGTGCAGGAGGCAGTCTATGGCTCTGACTCAATTCTGATGCAGGTGGGTGCGTGTTTGGTGCTGTTTTCCAGAAGGAATCAGTACGATGGATCAGGCACTTCGGTCTTGCCAGCTTGTCCCAAAAGGGTTTGTGGCTGAACGGACTACGTTTGACGGTGGGCGTTTCCATATTTGGGTTCGAGCAGCCAGTCCAAGTGGCATTTGCCCATCATGTGGGACTATCTCTCGTCGTGTCCACAGCCGGTATCTGCGCCGACCATCGGATTTGCCCTTGGCGGGTCACAGGGTCGGCCTGCTCGTGACGGTGCGTCGTTTCCGATGTGATGCCGTCCTGTGCGGCCAGCAGGTCTTTGCAGAACGCTTCGCCGCGGATGTTCTTGGCTGCCGCGCGCGGCGCACCGGTCGGATGGAGCACATCGTCCACCATCTGGGGCTGGCGCTTGGCGGGCGTCCCGCCGCCAGCTTTGCGCAGCGTCTGATGCTGCCGGTCAGCAACGACACATTGCTGCGGGTTGTCAGACGCAGGGCTCAGGTGCCGCATGAGCCGCTTTCTGTCGTCGGCATCGACGACTTTGCCTGGCGGCGCAACCATCGCTACGGCACGATTGTCGTTGATCTGGAACGCCGTCGACCAGTGACATTGTTGCCAGATAGGGAGACTGCAACTTCACGAGCCTGGCTTGCCGATCATCCGTCCATCACAGTTGTTGCCCGGGATCGGGGCGGCGGCTAAAGCGAGGCCATCACCAAGGCACTTCCACTTGCCACCCAGGTCGCGGACCGCTGGCACCTGATGGAAAACGCCAGTCGCGCGTTCCTTGATGCAGTGCGCAAATCCGTGCGTCAGATCCGCAGCGTGATTGGTGCCACCATCATCAACCCAGCCTTGCTCACTTCGGCCGAGCGCCTTCAATATGACGGCTTTCTGCGGCGCGAAGAGACCAACGCATCTATCCTGGCGCTTTCGAAGGACGGCGTGTCGCTCAAGCAGATTGCCAAACGCACCGGCCATAGTCGGCAACTGATCAGGCAAGTGGTGCGTGGCCTTCGAACTGATGTCTTCCGTGTCCGGGAGAGTTCGCTTGAGATGCATCTTCCTTGGCTGGATGCGCAATGGGATGCTGGCAAACGCAACGCAGCTGATCTGTGGCGACGTCTGAAGCAGAAAGGCTTCAAAGGATCACTGCGCGTCGTTGGCGAATGGGCCACCCGGCGTCGCCGGGCTGAGAAGGCTGATACATCAAGCTTGCAGCGTGTTCCCTCGGCGCGCACGATTGCCCGGTTGATGACAGCAGGGCGTGATCATCTCACGAAAACAGAAACTGTCACCATCGCGGCGATCGAAGGGGGCGTGCCAACGTTGGTCACCGCCAGGTCCCTGATCACGGACTTCCAAAGCATGATCCGCACAAAGACAGCATCCGAGCTGCCAGCCTGGCTCGACAGCGCAGGCACCAGCCTCGTGGCATCCTTCGCGCGGGGCATCATCAACGACGAGAAAGCCGTCCGCGCGGCAATGACCTCAACCTGGTCCAACGGGCAGACCGAAGGCCAGATCACAAGGCTCAAGCTCGTCAAACGCCAAATGTATGGGCGCGGAAAGATCGACCTGCTGCAAGCCAGAATGATCGGTGCGCCATGACCCAAACCTTGCACCAGAATTGCGTCAGAGCCTAAATTCCACGCTTGTTAACACTCAAGACCATCATCGGGATCATCCGACTGGCGGTAAACACTGCCCACTCATGCGTCAGCGGTACGACCTTGGTCGATGCACCGCGTCGTCGCGCCTGGCGACAGGGTCACGGGAACGATGACCTGTTCATCGACTTTCGCGCCATTGATGCGCGCCAACAGCATCCGCGCGCCAAGCGTTCCCATCAGTAAGCGCGGTGTCGTGACCGTGGTTAGGGGCCTCGGAAGAACCGCATTGATGCCCAGTCCGTTGAAGCCCACAATGCCGATTTGTTCCGGTGCCATCAGTCCCAGTCTCTCGCAGGTCGAAAGGCCGCCGAACGCCATGTGATCATTGAGGTAGCAGATGCAGTCCGGGCGCTCCCCACGCATGTCGAGCAAGGCGCGGGTTCCATTCATCCCTGCTTCGAACGATGCGTGCCTTTCGCTGCGGCGGACGATGACATCGCCAAGCCCTGCCTGCTGAAAAGCCCGACGTAGTCCCGCGAGCCTTTTCTCAGCACGGGGATCGCGGCCTTCCTCCACGCCAACGAAGGCTGTTGTCCGATAGCCGCATGCGATCAGGTGCTCACCGATGATCCGGCCTGCGGCATCGTGGTCTATGCCCACGCAGATGTCGATTGGGTCAGGGCACTGGTCCCATATCTCCAGGGCTGGGATCCCGGCCACCCGCAACTGTTCACGCACGCCCGGAGCGTGATCAACTCCGCTCAGGACAACGCCTGCCGGCTTCCAGTCGATCATCCTTTCAACCCATAGCTCCTCTCGCCTGCCATTATAGTCGGAGTTATCGATCACGAGATCGAAACCTGCCAAATCAAAGGTGCTGCGCATGCCGTCCAGGATGTCGGCGAAGACCTCGTTGAAGAGTGTGGGTAACGAGATGCCGATCAGTGTCGAATGCGAGGCGGCAAGCGAGCGCGCGGTCCGGTTGGGGCGATAGCCTATCTGCTTGGCGGCCTGCAGGATCTTGGCGCGCGTCGCCGAGGATACGCCCTCGACACCGCGCAGTGCCCGCGACACCGACATGATGCTGACGCCGGCCAGCTGTGCCACGTCCTCAATGCTGGGGGATTGTCGCGCCATAGGCCTACGTTAGCGCTAACGTAGATTTCCCGTCCAGCCGATTAACAGCGCCGGAGCGATGCCCCATACTTTCTCCGAAACTAATAAAAGGCGCATGGGAGGACGGGTTGCCGGAGATCGTCTTCGATCAGGTGGAGAAGCGCTATGGCGCGGTCCAGGTATTGCCGCCGCTCGACCTGAAGCTGGATGACGGGGAATTCACCGTGCTCGTCGGCCCGTCGGGTTGCGGCAAGTCGACGACGCTGCGGATTCTCGCAGGCCTCGAGACGCTGACAGCGGGCGAGATCTACTTCGATGGCAAACCCATCAGCCGCCTTGACCCCAAGGACCGGGACATTGCCATGGTCTTCCAGGACTATGCGCTTTACCCCCACATGAACATCGCGAAAAACATGTCTTTCGCGCTGCGCCTCAAGCGCGTGCCAAAGGCCGAGATCGATGCCAAGGTGAAGGCCGTGGCGGGCATGCTCAACATCGGCCATCTGCTCGACCGCAAGCCAGGAGAGCTGTCGGGCGGGCAGCGCCAGCGGGTCGCCATGGGCCGCGCGTTGACCCGTGATGCGGGCACCTTCCTCTTCGACGAACCGCTGTCGAATCTTGATGCCAAGCTGCGCGCCAAGCTGCGGACGGAACTGGCCGAGATGCGCACCCGCATCGACAAGAACATGGTCTATGTCACCCATGATCAGGTCGAGGCCATGACGCTGGGCGACCGTATCGTGGTGATGTCGGAAGGCGTCATCCAGCAGCAGGGCACGCCCAAGGAACTCTTCGAGAAGCCCGTGAACCAGTTTGTGGCCGGGTTCATCGGCAGCCCCACGATGAACTTCATGGACGGCACGCTCATGCGCGAGAACGACCGCCTGCATGTGCGCGGCGACGGTTATCTGCTGCCGGTTCACGAAGCTGCCGCAACACGGATCGCCGGTTCTCAGTCGTCGTCGGTTGTGGTTGGAATTCGGCCTTCCGTCTTTTCGCAGGATCAGAGCCATGGCGCGCCGATCGCGCTGCGCGTGATTGTGGCCGAATACCTCGGAACGAGTTCAGTGCTCGCAACGCGCTGCGGAGACTCCGACGTCCTCGTCGAGGTGGCAAGCGCTCAACTGCCGAAATCCGGAGAAACGGTCACCTTTGGCGTCCGCCCGCAGGACGTCATGGTGTTCGACAAGACGACAGGCAAGACGCTGTGATTGCAAACATAGCGGCAAAACAGGGAGAGATAGTGATGAAGAAGACCCTCAGGGCCTTGATGTTCGGGGCGAGCCTCGGCCTCATGGCCATAGCGGGCGCGCCGCAAGCCGCCGCCGACCCATATCAACAATACAGGGGCAAGACGACGTTGGTCGTCAATTTCCCGGCGCATCCGCACTACACGGCGGTGATGAAGGTGCTGCCGGAGTTCACCAAGGAAACCGGCATCAAGGTCGAGGTCGACCAGCTCGAATTCCTGAAGATGCGCGAGAAGCAGACGCTGGAGCTCACCAAGGCGCGCGGCGACTATGACCTCATCTCCTATGTGGTGTTCTCGAAGGCGGATTACGTTTTCGCGGACCAGCTCGAGAACCTCGCACGCTTCTTCATGAACCCGCGTCTTGCTGATCCCGCCTATGATCCCGATGACATCATCCCAGGCTACATGCAGAACATCGGCGTCGCGGGTGGCGCGAAGGGTTATCTGCCAGGCCCCACAGGATCGCTCTTTGGCATCCCCTTCGGCTCTGAAACGTCGATCCTTGGCTACCGCAAGGACATCTTCGAGAAGCACAACCTGAAAGTTCCCACGACCTACGACGAGATGGTGGATCTCGCCTGCAAGATCCCGCAACTGGAAAAGGGCATGGGTGGCATGGCCTCCCGCGCGGCGTCCGGCCATCATGCCGCGCATGCCTTTCTGCTGCATCTCGCCCCCCTCGGCGGACGCGTGTTCGACGACAACTGGAACCCGATCATCAACAACGCCGCTGGTCTGAAGGCCGCGGAAACATTGAAGAAAATCGTCGACTGTGGCCCTGAAGGTGCCAAGACCTTCGGCGTTGCCGAGGCGGGTGCAGCCTTCCTGCAGGGCAAGACCGCTATGTATCTCGACTCGACAGTATTCGCCGGCCAGGTCGATGATCCGGCCCAGTCAAGGGTCGTTGGCAAGATCGGATGGGCCATGCACCCCATGGGCGTACGCCGTGGTTCGCAGACCGGTGGTTTCGGTATCGCTATTCCCCGCAACGCCAAGAGCAAGGACGCCGCCTTCCTGCTGATGCAGTGGCTGACCTCCAAGCGCGTGGACAAGATGATCGCCCTGCAGGGCGGCAACCCGATCCGCTTCTCGACGCATGCGGATGCCGAGGTGAACGCCAAGTTCCCCTACATGTCGACCTTCGGCGAAGCCTTGAAGCATGCTGATCCGGACTGGCGTCCGATCATCCCTGCCTGGGGCAAGATCAACGCCGATCTTGGCACCACGCTCTCGAAGGTTCTCACCGAGAACCTCGATATCAAACAGGCCTTCGACGGCATCGCCACCCGCACCAAGGCGGTGATGACCGAGGCTGGTTACGACACCTTCCGGAAGTAATCCGGAGCAACGGACCGGCGGCGCGAAGGACATCTCGCGCCGCTCTCCCCAGACACGTTGCGGAAAGCCCGATGCAGGCTGCCAATACCCAGAGGCTCACGCCGTATCTGTTCCTTGCTCCTGCCGCGGTGATCCTGGCGGTCGCGCTGATGTATCCCATCGGCTACATGATCTACGCCAGCTTCCTTGACTGGAATCCGAGCCAGCGTATCGGTGAGGCCTCTTCCGTGGGCCTGCGCAATTACATCTTCCTGCTGAATGATCCGAAGTTCCGGGAATCGTTCGGTGTCACGCTGATCTTCGCGGCCTCCGTCGTGACCATAGAGATGGCGCTGGGCGTTGGGCTCGCGCTGCTGCTCGACCGCAATATCCGGGGCATGTCGCTGCTGCGCACGCTTTTCATCCTGCCCATGATGATCGCGCCCATCGTGGTCGGCCTGATGTGGCGCTACATGTATCACCCGACCGTCGGCACCTTTAACCGCACGCTGAAGGGGCTTGGGTTTGATCCTATCCCCTGGCTATCGGACGCCAACTGGGCGCTGGCCGCCGTCATCATTGCCGATATCTGGCAATGGACGCCCTTCATTTTCATTCTGGCTCTTGCGGCACTGCAGTCGCTGCCGCGCTCGGCGCTTGAGGCCGCGCGCATCGACGGTGCGAATGGCTGGCAGCAGGTGCTCCACATCAAGCTTCCGCTCATGCTGCCGGTGCTGATCATCACGGCGCTGCTCCGCCTCATCGATGCGTTCAAGGTGCTGGAGGTGGTGCTGGTGCTGACCAACGGCGGACCGGGACTTTCCACCGAGATCCTGTCGCTGCGCATTTCACGCACGGCTTCGGAGTTCCGCGAACTTGGCGTGGCGGCTGCCATGTCCAATATCCTGCTGTTGCTTCTGCTGGTGCTGACGCTCGCGATGTTCATCTTCAACAAGATGAATGAAACGCGCCAGGCGCGCCAAAGAGCGGCCGCCGAAAAGGGAGGCCATTGATGACCAGCGCCGCGCCAGAACGCCAGCACCCCGGCTTCTACGCGCTGGTGACCGCGCTCGTGATCATGTCAATCGGTCCGATCGTGCTGATGCTCATGACGTCGCTGCGGCTCAACGTCGAGATCATGAGCGACACCTCGAGCCTGCTCTTCGTGCCGACACTGAGGAACTACGAGACAGTCCTGTGCGATGTGCTCTGGTACAAGCCAAACGTCTCAGGCGTCTGCGACCCGACCTTTGCCCGCGCACTGGGGAATTCGCTTTTCATCGCCACCATCGCGACAGTTCTCACCCTCGTCATCGGTTGCATGGCGGCTTACGCCATCGTTCGGTTCCGATTCTTTGGTAGGGACGGCCTGTCGCTGATGACGCTGATCATGCGCATGGTGCCGCCTGCGGTCCTGCTGGTGCCAGTCTTCGGCATCTGGACCTTCCAGTTCTGCATCGGGGATCAATGCGCGGCGGGTACCCACTGGGGTATCATCCTGATCTATGTGGCGATGAACCTGCCGTTCGTGATCTGGATCTTGCAGAGCTTCATCGCCCAGGTGCCGATCCAGTTGGAGGAAGCAGCGCGGATCGACGGCGCGGGTCCGTTCCGCGTGTTCTTCCTCATCGTGCTGCCGCTGATCAAGCCGGGCCTTGCCGCTGCGGCGATCTTCACCTTCCGAATCGCCTGGAACGAGTTCCTGCTGGCGAACGCGCTGGCCGACCGCAAGACGCGTACCGTGCCCGTGACCATCGTGAACTCGCTGACCGAGTACAACATCGACTGGGGTGTGATCATGGCGACCGGGATGTTGCTCGCCGTGCCCCCCATAATCTTCACGCTGCTCGCGTCGCGCCAGATCATCACCGGCATGACAGCCGGTGCGGTCAAGGGTTGAAACGGGCCGCGCGATGATCGAGTGGCTGCTCTCACCTGTTGATTCTGGCCGGATCCATGCGGTGTCGGAAGCAGTGGCGTGGCATGGGAGGAGCATGGTTCTGGCCTGGGGCATCCTTGTGCCGATCGGCGTGCTCGCCGCGCGCTTCTTCAAGATCCTGCCTGGCCAGGACTGGCCCCGCGAACTCGACAATCATGCCTGGTGGCTGACCCATCGCATGCTTCACTACATCGCCGGATTGTTGACGCTCGTCGGCCTTGCACTGGTAATCGGCGGGCTTGCGCATATCGGTGCCAGCGGTACCCATGCGATCTTCGGCTGGGCTGTGGTGGTACTGTCGTGCGGCCAGTTCCTCGGGGGATGGTTCCGGGGCAGCAAGGGTGGTCCGACCGACCCGCGCATCGATGGCTCGCTGCGGGGAGACCATTACGACATGACCCCGCGCCGTCTCGCATTCGAGTATCTCCACAAGATCGGGGGATACATCGCGCTCTTCATCGCGACGGGTGCGATCCTGACTGGCCTCTGGCGCGCCAATGCACCGATATGGATGTGGACTGGCCTTGGCTTGTGGTGGCTCTGCCTTGTTGTCGTTTTCGTCGGACTGCAACGCGCGGGCCGCGCGGTAGATACCTATCAGGCGATCTGGGGA
>JANMFA010000478.1:0-10271 GCA_031377545.1 Hyphomicrobiales bacterium
CTCGGTCCGCGCATCAATGCGGGCGGGCGCATCGGCGATGCAGCACTTGGTGCGCGCCTGCTCACCACGGATGATCCGGTTGACGCCGGTCGCATCGCCGGTGAACTCGACCGTCTGAACCGCGAGCGCCAGACGCTGGAGCAGATGACGCTGGCACAGGCCGAGGACGCTGTGCGGGCCGAGGAAGCCTTCCACGGCGAGCGCCCGGTGGTGGTGGCGGGATCGGCGGACTGGCATCCCGGCGTGGTCGGCCTCGTTGCCTCCCGCCTCAAGGACAAGTTCCACCGCCCGGCTGTCGCCATTGCCTGGGATATCGCAAAAGGGCAGGGGACCGGCTCCGCGCGCTCGGTCACCGGGGTCGATCTTGGCCGTGCCGTGAAGGCCGCTGTCGAGGCGGGCTTGCTCGTCAAGGGCGGGGGACACGCGATGGCTGCGGGCCTGACCGTTGCGCAGGATGGCCTGTCAGCCCTGCGGGATTTTCTCGACGCCCGGCTTGGCCCTGACATCGCAGCCGCGCGCGAGGGCACCGCCCTGCCGGTCGATGCCGCGCTGACCGCCGGAGCACTGACGCCGGAACTCGCGACCGATATTGCCCGTGCCGGCCCATTCGGCCAGGGCAACGCCGAACCGCTGTTTGCGCTGCCTGCCCATGTCATCACCGATTCCAGCCCCATCGGCACGGCCCACATGCGCCTTCGCTTTCGTTCAAGCGATGGTTCGACGGCAAGCGGGATCGCGTTTCGCGCGCAGGGTCAGCCTCTGGGGGACGCGCTTCTCGCCCGGCGCGGAAAGCCCGTCCACCTGCTGGGGAGCCTGCAGGTGGACCGCTGGGGCGGTCGCGAACGGGTTGACCTGCGGCTGGTTGACATGGCCGATAGCGCTTGACGCAAAACCTTGCAGAAATATCCTCCTACAGGAGAATTTGAGGTTGAACCTTCGCAGGAGCCACACTATACCCCGCCCGTTGCCCCGGCATTGACGCCAGCAGCACGCGCCCTTCGTCTATCGGTTAGGACGACAGCCTTTCACGTTGTAAAGACGGGTTCGACTCCCGTAGGGCGCGCCATTTATTCCTGGTTTCTTTTTTCCGCAGGATTTCAATCGCCTGGAAAAAGACCAATTGCGATGTTTCACCCTCAATCTGTCTGTCTGAATTGCCCCTCATTTGCCGGGAGCGCCCACTCCAGAGATGGTCGAGCCATGACCAGCACGACATCGTGCCGCGCATGACGATCCGGGAAGCAGCCGACATCCAGTGAGGCCGCAGTCGGCTCGCGGGCTGCGTGTCACGTAGGTCTGCAATCGATGATCTCGTGTGCTGCATACAGCATACTTGCGTGGTATGGGCAGCTGGTCTACCAGTTCCCGTACACGCGATCCAACTCATCGCCTCCTGTGTGAAAGGTGCAAGCAATGCCCGATTCTGGACCTGTTGTGGCACATGCAATTGGCTGCCCCGCGGGCATCGCGCCCGAGCTGACGGCCCGCATGCTGGCTGATCGGGACGTGATAGCCGCCGCCCGGATCATCGTGATTGGCGACGCCCGTGTTCTGGCGAAAGGTGCCGTTGCGGCAGGTCTCACGCTCAATGTCACGACAGTCGCTGACGGAGCCCGGTTCCCTGCCGGGCGTGAGCCCGTGCTGGTCGATCTGAAGAATCTTGACCCAGCCACCGTTCCGGTCGGAGAACTGGCGAAGCCGTCCGGCGATTCCGCGATGGCGAATTTCCGCAAGGCGCTGGAATTCTGCCGCGATGGCGTGGCGGATGCCGTGACCTTCTCGCCCTTCAACAAGTCGTCGATGCGGCTTTCCTATCCCGCCTATGAGGACGAGGTTGTTTTCCTGAACGAGTTCCTGAATTTCAAGGGTGCGGCTCAGGAGTTCAACATTCTGCCAAATCTGTGGAACGCGCGCGTGACCTCGCATGTGCCCTTGTCGGGCGTCGCGCCGCTGATCACCAGGGACGCCGTGCTGCGCGGCCTGAAACTGACGGACAGCGCCATGAGGGCCGCAGGTTTTGCCAAGCCGCGCATCGCCGTTGCCGGTCTCAATCCACATGCGGGCGACGGCGGCAATTTTGGCCGCGAGGAGATCGACGAGATCGAACCGGCAGTGAAGGCGGGGCAGGCAGCAGGCGTTGCCTGCGCAGGGCCGTTCCCGTCAGACACGGTGTTCCTGAGGGCGAAAAAGGGCGATTTCGACGCGGTGCTGACGATGTACCATGATCAGGGCCAGATCGCCATGAAACTGCTGGGCTTCGAGGAGGGCGTGACGGTTCTGGGTGGGTTCCCGTTCCCCGTTTCAACAGCGGCGCATGGCTCGGCCTATGACATTGCCGGCAAGGGAATCGCCCATCCCGGAGCCATGAAGAACGCCATGCTGATCGCGGCCCGCATGGCCGCGGCCCGCCGCCAGCTCGCAGCCTGAGTTTTCCATGGCCAGCCAAATCTACAAGGGCGTTTTCCCGGTCGTTCCCACGATTTTCCATGAGGACGGCTCGCTCGACATCGAGGGCCAGAAGCGCTGCCTCGACTTCATGATCGATGCCGGGTCCGAAGGGCTCTGCATTCTCGCCAACTTCTCCGAGCAGTTTGTGCTGACGGACGAGGAGCGCGAGACGATCATGGCGGCCGCGCTCAGGCACGTGGCAGGCCGCGTGCCGGTCATCGTCACGACAACGCATGCCGGTACCACGGCCTGCGCCATCCGCAGCCGCAAGGCGCAGGATGCCGGCGCTGCCATGGTGATGGTCATGCCGCCCTACCACGGGGCGACGCTCCGATTTTCCGAGCAAAGTATCTTCGAATTTTACAAAGCGGTGTCGGACGCAATCACAATCCCGATCATGATCCAGGACGCGCCGGTCGCCGGTACGCCACTGTCAGCACCGTTCCTCGCCAGAATGGCGCGAGAGATCGAGCATGTCTCGTACTTCAAGATCGAGACTCCTTTTGCGGCGGCAAAGCTGCGCGAATTGATTGCGCTCGGCGGCGACGCGATCATCGGCCCCTGGGACGGGGAGGAGGCGATCACGTTGATGGCCGACCTCGACGCGGGCTGCACCGGAGCCATGACTGGCGGCGGCTATCCCGAAGGCATCCGCGAGATCATGGACCCCTGGGCGAAGGGCGACCGTGTGGCGGCGCGCGCGGCCTACGCCAAATGGCTGCCGCTGATCAACCACGAGAACCGCCAGTGCGGCCTCGCTGCCGCCAAGGCGCTGATGAAGGAAGGCGGGGTTATCCGGTCTGAAGCGCTGCGCCATCCCTTGCCGCCGCTGAACCCGCATGCGCGGAAGCAGTTGATTGAGCTTGGGCGGGACCTGGATGTGATGGCTTTGCGGTGGGGGACGTAGGCGCTTTTGGTGCTCCGAAGCATTCGGGCATGGATCAAGCGCTCGACCGCACCTTGCCGAACAGCGTGGTGATTATCGGCCACAACAGCAGCACGATCCCCAACCCCATCAGCGTCGCCACCAGCGCGTTCGACCAGAAGATCGCCATCGAGCCCTTCGACATGATCAGCGACTGGCGGAAGGCGTCCTCCGCCTTGTCGCCAATGACCATGGCGAGCACCAGCGGTGCGATGGGATAGTCGAGCTTCTTGAAGACATAGCCGAGAAAGCCGAACCCGAGTGCCAGCCAGAGGTCGAAGGGGCGCGAGCCTACTGTGTAGGCCCCGATGAAGCAGATGACGACGATCGCCGGGCCGATGATGGCGAAGGGAATGCGCAGGATCGAGGCGAAGAGCGGCACGGTGGCGAGCACCAGAACCACCGCCAGCACATTGCCGAGATACATCGAGGCGATCAGGCCCCAGACAAAGTCTGGCCGCTCGACGAAGAGCATGGGGCCTGGGTTCAGCCCCCAGATCATCAGGCCGCCGAGCATCACCGCTGCGGTCGCCGAGCCCGGAATGCCGAGCGCCAGCATGGGCAACATGGCCGCCGTGCCTGCGGAATGATCCGCTGTCTCGGGCGCGATGATGCCGTCCGGCTCCCCCTTGCCAAAATTGTCGCGGTATTTCGAGAAGCGCTTGGCCAGGCCGTAACTCATGAAGGAGGCCGCCGTCGGTCCACCTGGCGTGATCCCCATCCAGACGCCGACGAGGGCGGAGCGGAGCAGCGTCGCCCAGTGGCGCGGCATGGACAGCAGCGTGCGCCAGACGTCGCGCGGCCTCACCTTCGCGTGGATGCCCTTCAGCTGGAGTCCCTCCTCGATCGTCAGGATCAACTCGCCGATACCGAAGAGGCCGATGACCACGACCAGAAAGGAGACCCCTGCAATCAGCTGATCGATCTCAAAGGTCAGCCGCAGACTCCCCGAAACCGAATCCATGCCGACCGCCGCAAGAGCGAAGCCGATGCCGATGGAGACGATGGTCTTGAGGATGGGTGCGCCGCCCAGCCCTACGAAGCTCGCAAAGGCGAGGAAATAGACGGCGAAGTATTCTGGCGAGGAGAATTTCAGCGCGAACTTCTGCACGAACCCGGACAGCAGCGTAATGACAATCACACCGACCAGCGCGCCGAAGCCTGCTGACAGGAAGGCCAGCGACAGCGCCTCGGTTGCTCGCCCCTGCTGCGCCAGGGGATAGCCGTCGAACGTGGTGGCGACGGAGGATGGCTCGCCGGGGATGTTGAACAGGATCGAGGTCGTCGAGCCGCCGAAGAGTGCGCCCCAGTACATCGATGTCAGCAAGATGATCGCCGCCACGGGATCCATGCTGAAGGTGAGCGGCAGCAGCAGCGACACCCCGTTGGGAGCTCCCAACCCCGGCAGGACCCCAACCAGGATTCCGAGCAGGACTCCCACGATCATCAGGCCGATATGGAAGGGCGTGACGGCGACGGAGAAGCCGCCAAGCAGGGCAAGCAGGTTCTCCATCAGTACCCCAGCGCTGCTTCAAGCGGCCCCTTCAGCAGCGAGACCCTGAATCCCTTCTCCAGCAGGAGGAAGAGAGCCACAGGCAGGCCGATGGCCACAAGGCCCGAATGCCAGAGCGGATAGCGGCCCTGGAAGCGCATGACGCCGAACATGTAGATCGCCGTTGCGACATAGAGGCCCAGCCAGAGCGACAGCACGACGAAGCCGATCATCGGAAGGACGAACCGCAGGACAGCCCGGACCTGCTCCGCCGTGATGAAAGGCTGATCCCCGGCCGAAACCTTGCGAAGGGCCAGGCCGAGGTTCGCCAGGCTGGCCAACGCCACAAGGCCGCCGATGTAGAACGGAAAGGTTCCGGGCTGTGGCCCCGAAGGTGACCAGCCAACGCCGAATTCCGTGGCTCCCCAGGCGATCATCGCGCCGAAAGCGGCGGTGAAGCCTGCGAAGACGACTTCGGCTGATGCGCGCGAGATCACGATACTGGCCCTGCCGCCAGCCGCTTCACTTCACGATCCAGCCTTCGCGCTCGAAGACCTCGCGCGAGGCCTTGTCATCGGCGGCGATGAAGGCCTTCAACTCGTCGCCGGACATGTACTTGCCGGTCTGCACGGTGCGCTCGATATACTCTTTCCACTCCGGCGTCTCGGATACCTTCTTCAGGACATCGGCGTAGAACGCAACCGCTGCCGGCGGCGCTCCCGACGGCAGCCAAACCGTGCGCGGCATCTGGAAGCGGTCGATGGGAATGCCCTCCGACTTGCAGGTCGGAATGTCGCCCCAGCCTTGCGTGGCCGTGACCTTCGCTGTGGTTGGCAGTCTTTCCGGCGCGAAGATGCAGACCGGCCTGACCTGTCCAGCCTTCCAGCCACCGATCGACTCGTTCGGGTTGTTCGTGTTGGAATCGACATGGCCGCCCGCGAGCTGGGTGCCCGCAGCAGCGCCACCCTGGAAGGGCACATAGATGAACTTCGCGCCGGTGACGTGCGAGATCATCGAGGTCACGGTCTGGTCGGTGTCCTTGGACTGGCTGCCGCCCATCTTGAATGTCTCGGGCTTGGCCTTCACCGCCTCGATATACTCCTTCGCCGATTTATAGGGCGCATCCTCCTTGACCCAGAGCAGGAATTCGTCGAGCGCCAGCGCCGCCACGGGCGTCAGATCACTGAACCGGTAGCCGAGCTTGGCCACATAGGGCAGCAGATAGGCGTTGTTGGTGCCGAAGATCACCTTGTAGGGATCGCCTGCAGACGTTTTGGCCGTCAGGTAGCCCTCTGCGCCGGATCCGCCGCCCTTGTTCACCACGACGATCGA
Organism: Hyphomicrobiales bacterium; assembly: GCA_031377545.1. Taxonomy (GTDB): domain Bacteria; phylum Pseudomonadota; class Alphaproteobacteria; order Rhizobiales; family Beijerinckiaceae; genus JADCCX01. The sequence continues at coordinate 6,198 of JANMFA010000478.1, forward strand.
CTGATCGATCAGCTTGTGTTTGGCGATGATCGACTGGATCATCCGTGTGAAATTGTCCGTGCCACCGCCGGGCGCGGAGGTAACCACGAACTCGATGGGTTTGGCGGGTTGCCAGCCTTGTGCGGACGCCGCACCTGCGCAGGCGATTGCGACACCGAGGCCAAGCGTTGCTGCTGTGACGGCTTTCATGTGTTCCCTCCACGGAAGTAGCCGGAGATCGCCAAAATCGGCTTCGCCAGCGGTTGGTTGATCATCCGGTAGCACTGGTGCTTGTCTGGGATCAAGTATGCTGTATGCAACATGCTGAAATGGGCTGTGCTTTGCGCGGCGGAAAGGGTGCGGGCATGAACTATCACAGGCGCTACATGGGCCTCTCCGAGCCTGTTGGTGCATGCCTTGTCGGTGGCGGCGCCTTTGGTCAGAGTTTCCTGGCGCAGGCGCGTTTCATCCGCCGTCTTTCTGCGCGGATCGCAGTGGACCTGACAGCGGAAGCCGCGGGTGAGGCGCTCGCCGCCGCCGGGTTCAATCGTCTCGATATTCGGCTCTGTGCGACCTCGCAGGAAGCCAGAGTTGCGTTCGATGCCGGCCATGCTGTTGCTGCTGGGAGCCTGGACATTGTCATCGGGCTGCCTTTCCAGATCCTGGTCGAGGCGACAGGCCATCCCGAGGCCGCCGCCGTCCATGCGCTCAAGGCGATCGACGCGAAGCGGCACGTCCTGCTTGTCACCAAGGAGACAGACAGCGTTGCGGGACCGATGCTGGCGCGGCTGGCACGACAGGCCGGCGTTGGTGTCACACCGGTCGACGGCGATCAGCCCGCGTTGCTCATCGACCTTGTCACATGGGCGGAGACGCTGGGTTTCGACATCCTTTGCGCTGGAAAATCGAGCGAGTACGACTTCGTTTTCGACGCACTAACCGGCTCGGTGACCAGCAACGGTCACCACGCCCTTCTGCCGGACATCGCGCGGTGGTGGTCACCTGCAGGGCGTGCCCTGCGGGAGGTCTCCAAAGGGCGGGCCAGCGTTCTGGGAAGCGCATTTCCGCTGAAGGCCGTTCCTGATCTCTGCGAGATGACGCTCGTTGCGAACGCCTGCCGCCTTGGCCCTGACGTTCCGCCTTTCCACGCACCGGTTGCGCGCGTGCCGGAAGTAGCGGCGCTGCTGTCCATGGGCAGCCATGACGGACTGCTTTCAGGCAGACGGCGGCTCGATGTTTTCCATCATCTGCGCGCGCCGGACGAGGCAAGTTTCGCTGGAGGGGTCTTCGTTACCGTTGCCTGCCAGGACCAAGCGAGTTGGAAAGTGCTGGCCGAGAAAGGGCATGTGGTGAGCGGAGATGGTGCGCAAGCCATGATCTACCTGCCGCGCCACCTCCTTGGCCTTGAGGCGGCGACCTCGGTGCTCGATCTCGCCGGGCTCGGCCAGTCGGCTTACCCCGACGACTATGCGCCGCGCATGGACCTCGTGGCCGTCGCGACGCGCGATCTGGCTGCAGGTGCGCGTCTGGACGCGCTGGGACATCACCATACCATCGAAGGAGTCACGGCAGAGATGCGACCGATGACCCCGCTCGCGAACGACCAGACGACCCCCTATTACCTTGTCGCCAATCGTGTTCTCGCCCGCCCGGTCGCCAGCGGCAATGCCATTCGGCTTTCCGATCTCGAGATTGCGCAGGATTCGGCCCTGCTGACGCTGCGGCGGCGCCAGGATGCTGCCTTTGGAATCCCACAGGCCGGTGCTTGACACACGGATGGTCCGCGTTGTGTATGCAGTATACTGAAAGACTGGACCCCGCATGGTCGCTCAGCGCCTGCTCAACTGGATCATCGAGACGCTGCTGATCGGCGGCTTCGTCGGGATGCTCGCGCTCATTTTCGGCAACGTTGTGCTTCGCTACGGCTTTGATTCCGGGATCATCATGGCGGAGGAAGTGTCGCGCATGCTGTTTGTGTGGCTCACCTTTGGCGGCGCCTATCTTGTTGCACGCGAGGGCGGGCATCTCGGCATGAGTTCGGTCACCGGCTCCCTCGGCCCAAAGGGCCGATGGGTCTGCATGCTGGCCGCTGAAGGATTGTCGTTGGGCTGCATGGCGCTCGTTGTCATTGGCTGCTGGCGGCAGATCGTTATCAACATCGACAATTATGCGCCGATCACGGGCTTGCCGCTCGCCGTCACTTATATGGCCGGACTCGCATGCGGGGTCGGAATCGGTATCCTCAACATCCTGGCCCTCTGGCGGTTGCTCACGGGCCGCATGCCGGATGGCGCACCCAAGGCGGAATCAACGCACACCAGCGGGGCGGCGGGCCGATGACGGTTCTCGTCTTCCTGTCCTCGCTCCTGGGCGGCATGGCAATCGGCATGCCGATCGCGATCGCGCTGCTGGCCTGCGGCGTGGCGCTGATGCTGTGGCTGGGCGTCTTCGATGCGCAGATCGTGGCACAGAATCTGGTCGGAGGGGCGGACAGCTACCCGTTGATGGCGGTGCCGTTCTTCATGCTGGCGGGCGAACTCATGAACGCGGGCGGCCTTTCCCGCAGGATTATTGCGCTTGCCGTCACGCTCGTTGGGCACTGGCGTGGTGGGCTCGGCTATGTGGCCGTCATTGCCGCTGTTGTGATGGCTTCCATTTCGGGCTCGGCGGTAGCGGACACGGCGGCGCTGGCCGCGCTGCTCGTGCCGATGATGCGCGAGGCTGGCTATCGGATGGACCGCAGCTGCGGACTGATCGCGGCCGGTGGCATCATCGCTCCTGTCATCCCGCCATCGATCGGCTTCGTCGTTTTCGGCGTCGCTGCCGGCGTTTCGATCACCCGGCTCTTTCTTGCCGGCATCGTACCTGGGCTGCTCATGGGCCTTGCGCTGGTTGTGACCTGGTATTTTGTCGCCCGAAAGGAGAGCGTGATGCCGACGAGGCGCGCAAGCGCTCGCGAGATCATGCGCAGCTTCGTCGATGGCCTGTGGGCGCTGGCGCTGCCAGTCGTGATCATCGGTGGCATGAAGGCAGGTATTTTCACCCCAACTGAAGCTGCCGCGGTGGCGGCGGTTTACGCTGGCTTCGTCGGTATGTTCATCTACGGCGACCTGAAGATTGCTGACCTCCGCCCCGCGCTGGTCTCGGCCATCAAAACCTCCGCTGCCGTGATGTTTCTCGTTGGTGCAGCCATGGTCTCGGCCTGGCTTATCACCATCGCTGACATCGCCAGCGAAATCGGGCGGTTGTTCCAGCCGATCCTGGGCTATCCGACATTGCTGATGGCGGCGATGATGGCGCTTGTTTTCGTGGTCGGCACTGCGCTTGATTTCATTCCCACCGTGCTGATCCTGACGCCGGTGCTGATGCCGCTGGTCAAGCAGGCTGGAATCGATCCGGTCTATTTTGGCGTGCTGTTCATCATGAACAACGCCATTGGACTGCTGACGCCGCCGGTAGGAACCGTGCTCAATGTGGTTTGCTCTGTCGGCAAGGTTGAAATGGACCGCGTCGTGCGCGGCGTGATGCCATTCCTTCTTGCGCAGATTGCCGTCATGGCACTGCTTGTCATCTTCCCGTCGCTGGTCATGGTACCCGCGCGTTTTTTCTACGGTCGATAGCCGGGGTAAAGACCCCACAACACCAGAGGGAGGTTCCCATGACGTACAACAGAAGGACCCTGATAGGCTCAGCGGGCGCAACCGTTGCCCTTTTCGCCATAGGCGGAAGGGCGAGCGCCCAGGCGACAGTGATGCGCTTTGGCCATCCCCATCCCACATCGGACAGCTGGCATGTGGCGGCCCTCGCGTTCAGCGAAAAACTCAAGGCCCGCACCGGTGGCAAGGTGGAGGTGCAGGTCTTCCCGAATGGCGCGCTTGGCTCCGACCCGCAGATGATCGGTGCGGTGCGCGGTGGCACGCTGGATCTCACACTTACGGGAAATCCGTTCTTTACCGGCATGGCTCCCAAGCTGAACGTGCTCGACCTGCCGTTTCTCTTCGATACGCGCGCCCATGTTGCCAGGGTTCTGGACGGTTCGATCGGCGACGGGCTGCGCAAGTGCCTTCAGGTTTGAGCCTTCAAGCTCCTTGCGCA
>JANMFA010000297.1:0-6129 GCA_031377545.1 Hyphomicrobiales bacterium
CGAGGCGCGCACGCCGCTCATCATCTCCGGCCCCACCGACGACAAGTCGGAGCTGTATGTCTCGATCAACGCGCTGATGCCCAAGCTGGTGAAGAGCGACTACGAGGTCGATCTCAAGCAGCGGCAGGTGTCGCTGACGGAAGATGGAACCGAGAACATCGAGCAGCTGCTGATGGGCGCTGGCGTGCTGAAGGAAGGCACGATGTACGAGGCGCACAACGCCACCATCGTGCACCACGTCAACCAGGCGCTTCGCGCCCACAGCCTGTTCACCAAGGACAAGGACTACATCGTCCGCCTCAACCCGGAAAACGGCGTCAACGAGGTGGTGATCATCGACGAGTTTTCCGGCCGCATGATGCCGGGCCGCCGCTATTCGGAAGGCCTGCACCAGGCGCTGGAAGCCAAGGAGCACGTGCCGATCCAGCCCGAGAACGTGACACTGGCGTCCATCACCTTCCAGAACTATTTCCGCCTCTACGAGAAGCTCGCGGGCATGACCGGCACGGCAGCGACCGAGGCGGACGAGTTCCAGCAGATCTACAACCTCGAAGTGGTGGAGATTCCCACCAACGTTCCCGTGGCCCGCGTCGATGATGACGATGAGGTCTATCGCACGGAGAACGAGAAGATCGCGGCGATCATCACCGAGATCGGCAAGGCCAGCGACCGCATGCAGCCCGTGCTGGTTGGCACGGCGTCGATCGAGAAATCCGAACTGTTCGCGGAGCGGCTGCGTGCGGCAGGCTTCATCCAGATCGATTTCGAGCGCACCGACGCGCTGGATCTGCTCTATGCCGCTGCCCGCTCGGGCAAAAGCGCGCGCCAGTTCGCGGTGCTCAACGCGCGCTTCCACGAACAGGAAGCGCTCGTCGTGGCAGAAGCCGGCGTTCCCGGCGCCATCACCATCGCCACCAACATGGCGGGTCGCGGCACCGACATCAAGCTGGGCGGCAACGTCGATGCGCGCATCAAATACGAGGCCGATATCATCGAGGACGAGACCGCCCGCAACGCCAAGATCGCGGAAATCCGCGAGGAGGTGGAGCGCTTCCGCAACATCGTGCTGAACGCGGGGGAAACGGTCGCGGTGGACGGCAAGAAAGCCACCAACAAGGTCTATCCCGGCGGGCTTTACATCGTCGGCACCGAGCGGCACGAAAGCCGCCGTATCGACAACCAGCTGCGCGGTCGCGGCGGACGCCAGGGCGATCCGGGCCGCAGCCGCTTCTTCCTGTCGCTGGACGATGACCTGATGCGCATCTTCGGGTCCGAGCGCATGGATTCCATGCTGCAGAAACTGGGCCTGCAGGAAGGCGAGGCGATTGCCCACCCATGGGTGAACAAGGCGCTCGAAACCGCACAGAAGAAGGTTGAGGCACGCAACTTCGACATCCGCAAGAACATCCTCAAATACGATGACGTCATGAACGACCAGCGCAAGGCGGTGTTCAACCAGCGCAAGGATTTCATGGGGCAGGAGGACATCTCCGCGACCGTCACCGACATGCGCCACGGCACGGTGGAAGAGATCGTCGCCAAGCACATTCCGGAGGAATCCTACCCCGACGCCTGGAGCGTGCCGGAACTCAAGGCTGATGTGCTGGAGACGCTCAACCTCAACCTGCCCGTGGATGAATGGGCCAAGGAAGAGGGCATCGCCGACGAGGAAATCCGCGAACGCCTGATCAAGCTGGCGGACGAGGATTACGTGAAGCGCACGGAGCGCAACACGCCTGATCTGCAGCGCTACGTCGAAAAGCAGATCATCCTGCAGGGCCTCGATCATCTGTGGCGCGAGCATATCGTGACGCTGGATCACCTGAGGAACGTGATCGGCTGGCGCGGCCTGGCCCAGCGCGATCCGTTGAACGAGTATAAGTCGGAGGCGTTCCAGCTGTTCGAGGAGCTGACCACGCGCCTGCGCCAGACCGTGACCGGACAGCTGATGCGGGTGGAGGTGATGTTCCAGGATCCCGACCAGCAGCAGGCTCCGGCAGCGGACGGCGCGGGCTATGGCGGTCCGGCGGAACTGACGGCGGCACCGAGTTTCATGGCGGAACCGATCGTCGATCCGGCCCAGCGCAATCCGGATGATCCGGCAAGCTGGGGCAAGATCGGCCGCAACGAGGCGTGTCCGTGCGGATCGGGCAAGAAATTCAAGCATTGCCACGGCGCGATTGCTTGAGCTGATTTGACCTTCTCCCTTGGGAGAAGGTGGCAGGCGCAGCCTGACGGATGAGGGAGAATTGTGGGCCTTGGGATTCTCCCTCATCCGCCCTGCTCCGCAGAGCACCTTCTCCCTTGGGAGAAGGATAAGGATCAACGGTTTCAGTAACGAGGAGAGACCAAACCCATGCGATTGAAACCCACCTTACTCGGAAGCCTCCTCATGCTCAGCCCGGCCACACTCGCCCATTCCGCCGAAGTCCGCGTTCTCACGGCAGGCGCGATGAAGGAAGTGGTGCTGCAGCTCGTCGCCCCCTTCGAGAAGGAAACCGGCCACAAGGTCACGGTAGCCAATGACACGGCGGGTGGATTGCAGCGGAAAATCGAGGGTGGGCTCGGTTTTGATCTCGCGATCATCACGCCTGCTGTCATTGATGCCCTTGTCACGTCCGGCAAGATTGCGCCGGGCAGCCGGGTGGATCTGGCGCAGGTCGGCGTGGGTATCGCCGTCAAGGAAGGAGCGCCGAAGCCGGACATCTCCACCGTTGATGCCCTGAAGAAGACGCTCGTGGCGGCCCGCGCCGTCGCCTACATCGACCCCGCGTCAGGCGGCTCCAGCGGCATCTATTTCTCGGGTCTGCTGGACCGGCTCGGCATCGCGGACGAGGTGAAACCCAAGGCGAAGCTTCAGTCCGGCGGCTATGTGGCTGATCTCGTGGCGAAGGGCGAGGCCGACATCGCAGTGCACCAGATCAGTGAGATCCTGCCGGTCAAGGGTGTGGTCCTTGTCGGGCCGCTGCCGCCCGAGGTGCAGCGCTACACCGTGTATGCGCTTGGCCTGGCTGCGTCCCCGCAGGATGCGGCCGCGACACAGGAGCTGGCACGCCATCTCGCCAATCCGGCCTCGGCTGCGGTGCTCGTATCCAAGGGCATGGAAGTTCCGCGGAAATAGTGGCGTCAGAGCTTCATTTTCTGCTGACCGTCCGGCGTGAAATTGCCTGACTCGAGCCACGCCTCGAAGCGCGCTTTTCGCTCAGGCCATTCGCTGTCGAGGATCGAATACCAGGCGGTGTCGCGGTTCTGGCCCTTCACCACCATATGCTGGCGAAACAGCCCTTCGAAGGTAAAGCCAAAACGGCTTGCTGCGCGTTTCGACGGCTCGTTCAGGTTGTTGCATTTCCACTCGTAGCGCCGGTATCCCAGCGAAAAGCCGAAGTCACCCACGAGATAGATCGCGTCAGTGGCGATACGGCTCTTCTGGATGGCGGGGGAATACATGATGGAGCCAACCTCGAACACGCCATGCGCCGGGCGGATTTCCATGATCCACAGATGCCCCTTTGCCAGTCCATCGGCACGGTCCACGACAGCATAGGGCACGATGTCGGTCCGCGGCTCCATATCCGCGAGCAAGGCACTATACTCCGTTTCCGATTGCGGCGGCGTCCAGCCCATGTAGTCGGCAAGCGCGTCCTGACCCGCCATGTGCTGCCATAAATCCGCGCTGTGCCGAGCGACCGACAATGGCTCCAGCCGGCACCAATGCCCCTCCAGCACCTTGCGTGGCGGGAAAGGCGGAGGCGTCCAACCCGACAGATCGTTGCTCATGCCAGCCCCCTGCCCTTCAGATCGGCCTCGAAGAAGCCATTCAGGACAGGGCTTGCCACCTTGCCGGCAAAGCCGCTGAAACTGCCCGTCTCGGCCAGCAGTGTCGTCGCGTTGATGAAACCCGTCCAGGCCGCTTTCGCAAGGGCCGATCCGATGGAAATGCGTCGTGCGCCCAGCTTCGCGATATCCTCGACGCTCATGCCGATATCGGCGAAAACGATGATGTTCACCGGCTTGCCACCCGCTGCGGCGATGATTTCGCCCATGTCATGCGCGGTTTTCGGACCCGGCGCATAAAGCACATCCGCGCCCGCCTCCGCGAAGGCGGCGAGGCGCTTGCACACCTCGGGCAGTGGATCGGGATGGCCATGCAGATAGGCCTCCGCACGCGCGGTCAGCATGACACCGCTGCCGGTTTCATCCACGGCCTTGCGGGCGACCTTCAGCCGACGCAGCGCTGTCTCGAAATCATAGAGCGGACTGGACGCATCACCCGTTGCATCCTCAATGGAGAGTCCCGCAACGCCGGCAGCGATGCAGAGCTTGATGTTGCGGGCGAGCGTTGCCTCGTCCTGCGCATAGCCGTTCTCGAAATCGGCATTGACCGGGATGTCCGGCACGGCCTCGACCAGTTCGGCGATATGGCCCAGCATCATGTCGAGCGGTACCTCCATATCGGAGCGACCCTTTGTCCAGGCAAAACCGGCGCTGGTGGTAGCGAGTGCGGGAAAGCCCTGCGCCCGCAACCAGCGCGCGGTGCCTGCATCCCAGGGGTTGGGCTGCACGAAACAGCCGCTCTCGTGCAGCTTGCGATAGGCCGCGCGGCGGGCGGCGTACAGATCACTGGTCATGGGTGTCATCCTTGTTCCATCGAGGCGCTTGGCCATGGTCACGGCCTGCCTGCCGCCGGGATACATGCGTCCGGTCTCCTCATAGCCAAGGCGACCGTAGAAGGCACGGTTCGAGACCATCTTGATGTTGGTGTAGAGGCTGATCTCGCGGTAGCCGCGCTCACGGGCGCGGCGTTCGGCGAAGAGCATGAGCTGCTTGCCGAGGCCCTGTCCCGCAGCGCTTTCGTCGATCGCGATGCTGAAGACCTCGAACGCCGCTGGTTCGATCTGCAGGACGAGCGAGGCTTCCAGCGCTCCGTCCTTTCCCGGCAAAACCCAGCCTTCCCATTGCGCTGGATCGGCCAGCAGGGCGGGATAGTCAGCGACAACAGGCACGGGCGGGATTCCGATCAGCTCGCTCCAGCGCGCATAGGCCTTGCGGGCCAGAGCGGTGATCGCAGAGGCGTCAGCAGATGTGGCCGGGCGCAGGTTCATGGACAGCATGATGCGCGGGAGTGCGCGGCGCTGCCAATGCAAATTGCTGATGGGGGAAATTTATGCCGGAGATCGGGGGGCAATTGCCTTCTCCCTTGGGAGAAGGTGGTTGCCGGAGGCAACCGGATGAGGGAGAGCCACCAACGGCAGGGATTCTCCTTCATCCGTCAGGCTTCGCCTGCCACCTTCCCCCTGGGGGGAAGGACAGGATCAGAGCTTCCGCCCTATCGCCAGGAACTTGTCGGCACGCGCCTTGCGGATTTCCTCGCGGGTTTTCCCGGCGAAGCCCGCAATCGCGCCTTCGATGGCATCGCCTGCGGCAGCGATCACCTTTGCAGCATCCCGGTGCGCACCGCCGCCGGGTTCCTTGATGATGCCGTCGATGACGCCGAAGCGCAGCAGATCCTGCGCGGTGATTTTCATCGTGGTGGCCGCTTCCTGCGCGCGGGCCGAATCGCGCCAGAGGATCGACGCCGACGCCTCGGGTGAGGCAACTGTGTAGATCGAATGCTCCAGCATCAGCACCTTGTTGGAGGTGGCGATGGCGACTGCGCCGCCCGAACCACCTTCGCCGATGATGACTGCGACGCTGGGCACGCCGATTTCCAGACCCTTTGAGGTGGACCGGGCAATGGCCTCGGCCTGTCCGCGCTCCTCGGCCCCGATGCCGGGATAGGCACCTGCCGTATCGACCAGGCTGATCACGGGAATGTCGAAGCGGTCCGCCATATCCATCAGGCGCACTGCCTTGCGGTAGCCCTCCGGCTTGGCCATGCCGAAATTGTGGCGCAGGCGGGAATCCGTATCGACGCCCTTCTCCTGTCCCATCAGGCAGATGCTCTGTCCCCTGAAACGGCCGAAGCCGCCGACAATCGCCTCGTCCTCACCGAAATAGCGGTCTCCCGCCAGCGGGGTGAAATCCTCGATCAGGGCCGTGACATAATGGTTGAGATGCGGGCGCTCGGGATGGCGGGCAACCTGCGTCTTCTGCCAGGGTGTCAGGTTCGCATAGAGATCCTTCAGGGCT
>JANMFA010000305.1:0-3416 GCA_031377545.1 Hyphomicrobiales bacterium
CAATGTCGAGCTGACACGGTTGCTGCTGGGAAAACCATTCGCAAAGGTGCCACAGCCGCCGAAGGTGCGGGAAGCCTGTCGCCTGATCCGCGCGCATTTCAATACGATGCTCGATGAGTGGCTGGCGGAAGGACATGGCCCGGAGGATGATATCGCGGGCGCCATCATCGCCGCGCGAGACCCTGACACGGGCGAGCCCTTCAGCCGCGAGGAACTGATCGACCAGATCGGAGTGTTCTTTCTGGCGGGTCATGAAACCACGGCCAGTGTTCTGACGTGGGCGTTCTTCATCCTGTCACAACAGCCCGAAACAGTACGCCGCATGCGGGAGGAAATCGACCGCGTCGTGGGTGATGGCGACGTTGGCTTCGAGCATACGAAGAAGCTGGTCTTCGTCCGCAATGTGTTTCGCGAAACGCTGCGGCTTTATCCGCCCATCACCTTCATTCCGCGCGTGGCGGCGGAGGCGACAGTGATTGCTGGCCGGAAGGTCAAACGCGGTGCGATGATCATGATCGCGCCCTGGACGATCCATCGCAACCCTGCATTCTGGCCCAATCCCGACCGGTTCGACCCCGACAGGTTTTCGCCGGCCCGCGAGGGAGAGGTGAAACCGGGCACCTACATTCCATTCGGGCTTGGGCCGCGTATCTGTGTCGGAGCGGCTTTCGCGACGGTCGAGAGCAGCCTGATACTGGCAAGGCTCGTGCGGCGCTATGATTTCGAGGCGCTGGACGCCGACCGTGTACAGCCCGCGGCACGGCTGACAACGCGACCAGCGCGCGAGATCATGTGCCTTGTGCGGCCGCGTCCCGCTGCCTGACGCGATTGGCCTGCTGGCGCTTGATCTTCTGCTGTTTCCACCAGTGCCAGACGATGATTGCCAGCCCGATCGTGCAGGGTGTCGCCCACAACAAGGGATCGAAAGCGCTTTGCGGGCGCAGCCGCACCGCTCCAAAGGCGAAAAAAGCTGTATAAACCGAGATACCCGCACCCACGAGCGCCTTGAAATGCTCGATGAGATACTGGAGCCGCCACGGCGCGGGCGTTGCGATGAACCAGAGATTGGTGATGGCGGAGGCAATACCAATGGTGGCGATGCCAATCATGATGGGCTGGCCAATCAGATAGCCGCGGATAGCGCAGTTCAGCGCGGCCAGGATGACCGCAACCTGAAGCGAGATGGGAAAGAATCGGCGGTGCCCAGTATGTGAAGCCTTCAGTTCGACGGCCTTCAGGCCATGCCAGACCAGGCTTACGGTGAGGATGGAAAGATACAGCATCATCCAGCCGAACAGACCCCTGACCAACACAGGATCCGTCATCTTGGGATGCGTCTCGACTGGCCAGCCCAGTGACAGGCTGCTCATGACAATGGCGCAAAGACCGGCCGTCATGATGCACCAGGAGAACACCCTTCCCCAGCGCTTGTGGGATTCACTGCCCTTGCGGCCAATCACTGGCAGCCAGAATGTGACAAGACCTACCGCTCCGGCCACGATGTGGATGATGAGAAACAGGTCGAAGATGAAAATGACCGGGCTCAAACCCACCTCCGTCCGCGCAATCGCAAGCGCATCATACCGGAAGGACAGCGCGGGGCGATTCGGGAAAACTACGCGTGTCAGAGAAGGAATCAATCAGACGATTCGCGCACCGCAAACCGCAGTGATTCCTGGTTTAATTGTGACGATTCGATGGCGTGAAGCGATTCTCCATCGTGATTTCAACAGTTTAATACCTCGCTCCTCAGGTACCGTCAGCATACCGGCATTGGTAAATCAAGCGTTAACGACCCACTAGATGTTGATGCTGCTGTTTACCACGCGCCAAGCCGGCAAATCGGCCCCCGGGTTCAAGCGACACATCAGCTGATTTCAGATTCATATTCTGATTCATAGGGTTAACAGAACACACGAAGTTGTCCCCATAGTTCACAGGCCACCCACAATATATAGAATCCCTTAGATTCCCGACACACTATATCTTGACGATGGAGCAGAACGGTGCGTATCTTTCCTTCACTCCGGCAGAAGCCGTGGCGCTAGGGAAACCGGCGCCTCAGTTTCCAACACAAAGCGTGGAAGTCAGTTCGTGCGGTGGGGACTGCACCGCAGACGGTGCGTGCCGGGTTCAGTATTCACAAGCGCCGGTTTGAAGGCGCGGGGCGTGGTCAAACAAGAAGATTGGAACCGGGTCTTTGAATCCGGCGGGCAGATGCGTTTGCCCCATAGAAAAGGGAACTATCGATGCGTATCGAGCGCCGTTACACCACCGAAGGCCAGAGCCCGTATGCGGGCATGGACTTCCAGTTCACAAAATCCGAGATTCGCAATCCGGATGGATCGGTGGTGTTCAAACTTGAGAATGTGGAGGTTCCCGCGAGCTGGTCGCAGGTGGCCTCCGATGTGCTGGCGCAGAAGTATTTCCGCAAGGCCGGTGTGCCTGCCCGCCTGAAGAAGGTGGAAGAGAATGATGTCCCCTCCTTCATCTGGCGCTCGGTGGCGGATGAGGCTGCACTCGCAGCCTTGCCGGAGAAGGAGCGGATCATTGGCGAAACTTCGTCAAAGCAGGTGTTTGACCGTCTAGCCGGCACCTGGACCTACTGGGGCTGGAAGGGCGGCTACTTCAACACGGATGCGGATGCGCAGGCATTCTATGATGAGCTGCGCTTCATGCTTGCGAACCAGATGGTCGCGCCGAACTCGCCGCAGTGGTTCAACACCGGCCTGCATTGGGCCTATGGCATCGATGGCCCCTCGCAGGGACACTATTACGTCGACTTCAAGACCGGCAAGCTGACCAAGTCGAAGTCGTCCTACGAGCATCCGCAACCGCATGCCTGCTTCATCCAGGGCGTTCAGGACGATCTCGTCAACGATGGCGGCATCATGGACCTTTGGGTCCGCGAGGCGCGCCTGTTCAAGTACGGCTCGGGAACGGGCTCGAACTTCAGCCGTTTGCGCGGCGAGGGCGAGAAGCTGTCGGGCGGCGGACGCTCGTCGGGCCTGATGAGCTTCCTCAAGATCGGCGACAGGGCGGCTGGTGCGATCAAGTCGGGCGGCACGACGCGCCGAGCGGCCAAGATGGTGGTGGTCGATGCCGATCACCCTGATATCGAGAACTACATCGACTGGAAGGTGAAGGAGGAGCAGAAGGTTGCGGCCCTCGTCACCGGGTCCAAGCTCGCGAAGAAGCACATGACCGCGATCATGAAGGCCTGCGTCAATTGCGATGGCCCGGGCGATTCCTGCTTCGATCCCGAAAAGAACCCTGCCCTCAAGCGCGAGATCAAGATGGCGCGGCGCGTCATGATCCCGGACAACTACATCAAGCGGGTCATCCAGTTCGCCAAGCAGGGCTACAAGGACATTTCCTTCGATGTCTATGACACCGATTGGGATTCTGAGGCATAT
>JANMFA010000329.1:0-7173 GCA_031377545.1 Hyphomicrobiales bacterium
CAGCAAGCGAAGCATGGTCCACCTTTGTCACGACAGAGCCTTGAGTTTGCCACGCAGCAGTCGCTTTCCCGTTGCGATGTTCGGTAAAAATTTAAGCTTTTCTGGCACCATCCTCTTATCATGCCTTTCGGACGGCACGGAATGGGGCGGGGCGGCACAAGGAGTAAACCGATGCGTTATGGTCTTTCGCTCATCACCCTCGTGGCAAGCCTGTGGCTCGCCGCAGCCCTTCCGGCAACGGCACAGCGCCAGCCGCAGCCCCGCGCGCCGGAAAATACCAACACATTCTCCGGCTCGGAGCTGATGCAGAATGGCCACCGCTTCTTCGGCAGCCTGTCACGCGGGCTCGCCCTCACGATCGAGGAAGCCACTCGCCGCTGGGGCGAACCCAATGGCTACATTCTCGGACAGGAAGGCTCGGGCGCGTTCATTGCAGGCCTGCGGTACGGCGAGGGCGTGCTCTACACGCGCAACGCAGGCGAGCGAAAAGTCTTCTGGCAAGGCCCATCGGTGGGCTTCGACTGGGGCGGCGACGGTGCCCGCACCATGATTCTCGTCTATAACCTGCCGAAGGTCAGCAGCATTTACCAGCGCTTCGGCGGCGTGGACGGTTCGGCCTACCTGATTGCAGGCTTCGGCATGACAGCACTGACTGCGGGTGACGGTGTGACACTCGTTCCGATCCGGACGGGCATCGGCGCAAGGCTTGGCGTCAACCTCGGCTATCTCAAGTTCACCGATCAATCGACCTGGAATCCGTTCTGAACGGATTGATAGCCATCTTCCTGCCTGGCCGGGCTGGCCTTGGGTGCAGGTTCATGGCAAACACGTCTTATCAAATCTGACGTGGTCCACCGGTGATTGAACAAGGTCTTTATTTCGCGCTGGGTTTTCTGGTCGCAGCGCTTCTGGCGCTTGCCATTCTTCCGGCGTTCTGGCGGCGCGCCTTTCGTCTGACCCGCCGCGAGATCGAGGCCACGCTGCCGCTGTCACCGCGCGAGATTGCCGCCGAACGCGATCAGTTGCGCGCCAGATTCGCGGTCGAGCGTGTCCAACTCGAACAGCAGGTGGAAGCAGCCAAGGCGAGCGTGCAGCGCGGGATGACGGCCACAGGGGACAAGGCCACGCAGATTGTCAGACTTGAGGATGGCCTTGCCGCGCGGGACAGGGCTATTGCAGCTTTCGAGATCAGGACATCGGGGCTGGAGCTGAACCTCGCGGCAACGCGGGAGACGCTTTCGGAGCGAGAATCGCTTCTTGCCACCGCGCAGGCCACCGTGGCCGCGCTTGAGTCGCGCTATGAAGCGCTCGACCAGACCCGCTCCGACGTCCAGAACATCTCGGATGAACGCCGGATCGAGATCGCTGCGCACAAGACAAACCTTGAAGCGCAGAAGGCACGGATCGACGAACTTGACCATGCGCTCAAGGCAGCACGGGCGGACCTGCGGACCCGGACCGAAGAATTGCGGGCACAGGAACGCAGCTTGCGCGAGAGCGAGAAGGATCGCGCGATTCTCACGCGCAGGCTGGAATCCGCCGAGGAGATTTCCGAAAAGCGGGCCCAGATCATCCTTGAGCGGGATGCCAGCGTGGATGCCCTGCGCGAGAAGTCGACAACGCTTGCACGTGCGGCAAAGGATGCGGAATCGGCGATCAGGGAACAGGTCCGCCGGGCAGGCACCATCGAAAAGACGCTGGACGAGCGGGATCAGACCATCGCGAAGCTGCGCGACGAAGGGCGTCAGACCGCATCCGACCTGTCGCGATCCATCGAGAAACTCAGGGCCGACAAGCAGCGGCTGCAAGGAGATCTGACGGAAGCCCGAGCCAAGGCCGCCCAGCTGCAGCGCGAACTGTCCGCGATCCGCCGTATGCCCGCAGGAGGCGCGACCGACCTCCGGCCAAAGGCCACCGGGACCGCGGGTCCAAAGTGACCGTGCAGCCTCCCTTCGCCATTTTTCGTTCATCTTTGTCATGCCATAGCGAGCGTGAGGGCTGGGTGAACGCCGCCTCGCGACCCTTTGATCCCTGCGGGGGTCAGTGTTGCGGAGCAACGGCATGAACCAGAGATGCGCGACGCAACGGATGAGGCCAGGACCGGATCCATTCCGGGCGGCTTTCGGGAGTATGGGTTCATGATCAACATTGCCATCGTCGGTGGAGGCCCGGGCGGGCTGATGGCCTCCTGGCATATCGACAACAAGCTGGAGCACGAAGCGAGCGTAACGATCTTCGAGGCCTCGAACCGGCTCGGCGGCAAGATTGTCACCCGAAAATTTGACAAGCAGGACGCCCTGTACGAGGCCGGCGTGGCCGAAATCTATGGCTATGGCTCGCTGGGGCCCGATCCGCTGCGCGATCTCATCGAGGGTTTTGGCCTCGGCACGGTGCCGATGGACAGCGACACCGTCGTCATGGACAACAACGTTATGGTTGGCGTGGATGGCGTGAAGCAGGTCTATGGTGCCAAGACCGCCAATGCCGTGAAGGCGTTCCGCAAGGCCTGCGGCCAGATGCTCAGCCCCGCCCAGTACTACGAGGGCGTCGGCAAGGAAGACAATTCCCATCCCTGGACCAATATCAGCTGCCAGGATCTGCTCGAGAAATCCGTAGCGGATGAAACGGCCCGCAAGTTTTTCAAGATTGCCGCCCGCAGCGACATCGCCTCCGAACCGCACCTGACAAATGGCCTCAATGGCCTGAAGAATTTCCTGATGGATCTCGATGGCTACATCGACCTCTACTCGATCGTGGGTGGAAACGAGCAGCTGATCCACAAGCTCATCGAGCACAACCAGAAGGACAAGACCAACAAGGTCGAACTGGAAAGCCGTGTCCTGCGCTGCGGAAAAAGTGACAACGGGAAGTACTACCTCCACGTCCAGAACCAGGGAAAAACCTCGATCCGCGAGTTCGACATCGTGATCTTCTGCCTGCCGCACAACTGGCTCGGAACAGTGGAATTCGATGGCGAGGCGCTGCAGAAGTCGATGGTGCGCCATGTCGCCCATTTCGACAGGCCGGCCCACTACCTGCGTGTCACGCTGCTGTTCGACAAGAAGGTCTGGGAGCCGCAGGTGACGCAAAGCTGGTGGATGTCGGATACGTTCGGCGGCTGCTGCGTCTATGTCGAAAACAGTCGTCATACCTACGCCAAGAATTCCGGCGCGTTGGGCTGGCTGATCGCTGGCTCCGATGCGCTGGCCTATTGCAACCTTTCGGACAAGGAACTGATCGACGCCGCCATTGCCTCGCTTCCCCCGTCCTTCGGGGATGCCCGCAAGCATCTGGTGGAAGGCCACATCCACCGCTGGATTTCCTCGGTCAATGCCATCCCCGGCGGCGTACCCGCGCGGGGCCCACGCGAGAACCATCTACCTGAGCCCAATGAGCACACCGGTATCTTCGTCACCGGCGATTACCTCTACGATTCCACGCTCAACGGCTTGCTGGATTCCTGCGACATTGCCAGCGATCTCGTGGTCTCCGAACTGACGCGCCTGCGCTATCAGCGGCAACTGGAAGCCGCCGCCCGCAACGGACAGACCCCACGCAATACCATCGACAAGGCCTATTTCGAGAACTATCGGAACCTCGGCCCATACCGCGACGCCTGGAAAACATTCTTCGATCCAGCCTATGTCGATGACATGCTGCGCACCGCCTTCAAGCTCAAGAAGAAGTACCGGCTGCTGATCGCAGGCTCTGCCAGCGGCGAGACGGTGGCGGCGTTGCGCGCACGCGGCGTGGATGCCTGGGGCATCGAGAACAACATCCACATCCACAGCCAGACGCCCGAAGCCCTGCAGGAGTTCAATATCCTTGGCTCCATCACCGACATGCCGTTCGAGGACGGCGAGTTCGATGTGATCTATGACACCGCGCTCTGCCATGTCGCGCACAACCGCGTCGAATGGGCGGTGGAAGAGATGCACCGTGTTTGCAACAAGGGAATCTTCTTTGGGTCCATGACCTCCGACCTGCCATCGGTGATCATCGATCGCTGGGATCTCATGCGCGGCGTCAAGCGCCTGGGCACCTATTGGGAGTGGTCTGACATCTTCTTCGATAATGATTTCGAGATGGCGGTCAGCGATGATGCTGTGCTGGAAAAACTCTGGGCGCGTACAATGGAAGCGGGCAAAGGCCCCGGCTTCTGGTTCGATGACGCCGAGGCCATCCGCTATTCCTTCTATGCCAAGCTTGAATCCGACGAAGACGACGATTGAACGACCGGACGTGTTGGGCGCATCGTTCTTCGATGCAGTCTGATATCTCGCTTCCCATCGATGACGCCCTGCCCGCGCTGAAAGCAGCGCTGGCTGCGGGCTTCCATGCGGTACTTGTTGCGCCCCCCGGCGCGGGCAAGACCACGCGTGTGCCGCTCGCGCTGCTTGATGCGCCCTGGCGCAAGGATCAGCGCATCATCATGCTGGAGCCCCGCCGCCTCGCAGCCCGCGGAGCAGCCGAACGCATGGCCAAGACGCTCGGCGAACGGGTGGGCGAAACTGTGGGCCTGCGGGCGCGTCTCAATGTCAAGGTCTCGGCGAAGACACGCATCGAGGTCGTCACGGAAGGCGTTTTTGCCCGCATGATCCTGGATGATCCGGCGTTGACCGGGGTTGGCGTCGTGATCTTCGACGAGTTCCACGAGCGTTCGCTGGATGCCGACATGGGACTGGCCCTCGCCCTCGATGCCCAGTCCGGTCTGCGGGATGATCTGCGCATCCTTGTCATGTCTGCCACGCTGGACGGCGCACAGGTCGCACGGTTGCTGGGAGAAGGCACCCCGGTCATCGAGAGCGAGGGGCGCATGTTCCCCGTCGTGACACAGTATCGCGGTCGCAACGCGCATGAACGGCTGGAGCCACAGATGGCGGCAGCCATTGTCAGGGCCTTGTCCGCCGAAACCGGCTCGATCCTCGCCTTTCTGCCCGGACAGGGCGAGATCCGACGCACCGAGGCCCTGCTGGCCGGGATGCTGCGCGATCCGCTGGTCGACATCGCGCCGCTTTATGGCGCCATGGACCAGCGGGCACAGGATCTCGCTGTGCAGCCAGCCGCGGCGGGCCGTCGCAAAGTGGTGCTGGCAACGTCCATCGCCGAGACATCGCTCACCATCGAGGGCGTGCGTGTGGTGGTGGATTGCGGGCTGGCCCGCGTGCCGCGCCATGAACCAGACACCGGCGTCACGCGACTGGAGACAATGCGGGTTTCGCGCGCTTCGGCCGATCAGCGGCGGGGACGTGCGGGCCGGACAGAGCCCGGCGTCTGCTACCGCCTGTGGGATGAGCCGCAGACGCTCAGCCTTGCGCCCTACAACACGCCGGAGATCAGGGCGGCGGACCTCTCGGGGCTGGTGCTGGATCTTGCGGGCTGGGGCGTGACTGAGCCGTCGATGCTGCGCTGGCTCGACCCTCCCCCTGCCGCAGCCACGGCGGAAGCCCGTTCCATGCTCACGGCCATTGGCGCACTCGACGGTGACGGTCGCATCACGGAGGCAGGCAAGCGCATCCGCGCCCTGCCGCTGCCGCCGCGTCTGGCAAGCATGGTGATCGGCGCTGCTGCCGTATCGGACAAGGCCGTGCGCGATGCCGCAGACCTTGCCGCCATTCTGGTGGAGCGCGGCATGGGCGGGACGGCGACCGATCTGTCCCATCGTCTGGAACAGTTTCGCCGTGACCGGGGCGGAAGGGCCGAGGACATGCGAAAGCTGGCGGCGGGTTGGGCGGAGCAGGCCAGAAACAGCAAGCCGTCCGGCGCACCGCATTGCGCAGCGGCATTGCTTGCACGCGCATACCCCGACCGCATTGCGAAAGCGCGCGGCTCCACGGGACAGTTCCTGCTCGTCAACGGCAGGGCCGGGCAGGTTGATGCGGCGGATTCGCTGGCACGGGCCCCTTGGTGCGTCGTGGCGGAGATGACTGGCACGGCAGCGGCTTCCCGCATTCTCGCAGCGATTCCCATGGACGAGGCTGCCGTTCTGTCCTTTGCCGGTGACCGCATCACATCGGGCGAGGAACTGACGTTTGATCCGGATGCCCTTGCCCTGCGCGCCCGACGGGTGCGGCGGCTGGAGGCCATCACGCTGGACTCGCAGACGATGCAGGTGCCCGCAAGCGATGCTGCCGCGCTGGTGTTCGCTCGCGGCATCGCGGCGGCAGGCATCCATCGCCTGCCCTGGAGCAAGGCAACAGCGCAATGGCGTGACCGGGTGATGTTCCTGCGCCGGGCACATGGGGACGAGCTGGAAAATCTCTGGCCCGATCTGTCGGACGAGGCGCTGGCAAGTACCGTGACGGATTGGCTCGCGCCGTTTCTGCCGGGCATCACATCAGTGGCGGCGCTGGGCGCGGATACGGTCCGGGAAGCTCTGGAAACGCTGGTTCCATGGGGTCTCAAGCGTTTGCTCGACGAGGAAGCGCCGACACATTTCGAGGCACCAACCGGGTCCTGTGTCGCCCTGGACTATCAGGCCGAGGGCGGGCCTGTGCTGGCGATCCGTGTGCAGGAACTCTACGGCCTGAAGGATCATCCATCGCTGGCGGCAGGCCGCGTGCCGCTGACGCTGCACCTGCTTTCCCCGGCCCACAGGCCAATCCAGATCACCCGCGATCTGCCGGGGTTCTGGAGGGGATCATGGGCGGCGGTAAAGGCAGAAATGAAGGGGCGCTATCCCAGACATCTGTGGCCGGACGACCCGGCGGCAGCGCAGCCCACGGCACGGGCGAAGCCAAGGGGAACGTGAGGCGATAACCTTCTCCCCTTGGGAAAAGGAAGAAACAGAGCCAGAAAAAAACCCGGCCTTGCGACCGGGTTTTCCAATTCCAGAACGGAAATCCCGATCAGGCCGCTGCAGCAAGCGCCTTGTCGAGTTCCTTCTTCACCGCCAGCGCGTCGCGCGACAGTTCGGCCTTGTCGGCCTTCAGCAGGAAGCCATCGAGACCACCGCGGTGTTCGACGGTGCGCAAAGCGTTGGCGGAGATGCGCAGCTTGACGTTCTTCTTCAGCTGCTCCGACACCAGCGTCACGGTGACGAGGTTGGGGCGGAAGACCTTCTTGGTCTTGTGGTTCGAGTGGCTGACCTTGTGGCCCACCTGACCGTCTTTGCCGGTCAATTCACAGCGACGTGCCATGGTTAATCACCCCTGAATTTGTTCACTCGGATTT
>JANMFA010000346.1:0-4049 GCA_031377545.1 Hyphomicrobiales bacterium
TCAAGGGGAAACGCCGAAGCAGCCATCCAAAAGATCCGCGCCGCTTCACGGTGATGTTTCGAACGCCGATGGCCTCAAAACCTTGCCTCGTCCGGGCAGACGCCCGCCTGTCGGCTAGCTTTTGGTCCCTCAACGCCCGAAACATCATCAAGCGTATGAGATTGATAGATCCTGACCCTAGGGTCTGAAGACCGCAAGCAACAGCGACATCGTGACGATGGCGATCAGGGTGGAGACCGCAATGGCGGCGGAAACCGTTGCTGCGGAACGCTCATAGCGCGCGGCGAACAGGAAGGCATTGGCGCCCACCGGCATCGCCGCCTGAAGCACCACCAGCGCTGTCCATAGCGGCGGCAAAGCGAAGACATGGGCCGCAAAGCCATAGGCAACGGCGGGATAGAGCGCGAGCTTCAGGAGCGTCAGCAGACCGATTGCCGGCCCTTCTCGGGCAATGCGGAAGCTGGCCAGCGTCATGCCCATCGCGAACAGCGCGACAGGCACTCCGGCCTGGCCAAGCATCGCAAGAATTCTGTCCGGCACTTCCGGCAGCGTCATGCCCAGAGCCCGACCGACAAGCCCCAGGACCAGTGAGATGACGATGGTGTTGGTCGCAAGATCCTTGACCACTCCGCCCAGCGCCGCGGGCGAAATGGCGCTTCCGCGCTTGGCCACCTCCATATGCAGCGTTGCCGCGATCCACAGGAGCGGCGTCTCGACTGCGATCAGAAGCGCCAGCGGGGTCGTGACCTCCTGACCGAACGCCGTGATGGCAATAGGCACGCCAAGCATGACGGTGTTGCCGAACACGCAACCCATGGCGAGCGCGGCGTGATCCTCTGCCGGACGGCGCAGCACGAAAGCCGCAGCAAGGCTGGCGACAATCCAGACACAGGCCGCGGCGAGAAAATACGCTGCGAGCAGCCGCCAGGGCGATGCCTCCATCGGGCCCGTGCCGAGCATGGCGCGAAAGAGCAGGGCGGGAATGGCGATCTTGAAGGCGAACTGGGCGAGCGCTGGGCCAGCGCCTTCAGGCAGAAAGCGTGCCTTCGAGGTCATGAAACCGATGGCCATCAGGGCAAAGACGGGCGTGACTATGGTGAGTACGGCCAGCATCGAGGCTCCGCCAGAAGAAATGGTGTCATCTGGCCCGCCAGCAAAACGAATCCTGCTGGTCCAATCCGACTCGGCACCCTGCCGTTCGTCCGAAATACGCCATGGCCGGACATGATCCAACCACCGATTTCGTCAACGTTTGCACCGCTCGCGTCAACGCGCCTTTTGCGGCTTCATGACGAGCGGAAGGCTGTCGAACAGAGTGGGTGCCCCGCCTATCGCAGCTCCTTCGATGTCGAGCATGCGCATCTTGGTAACAAGGCCGCCATTTGCGGAAAAACCTGT
Organism: Hyphomicrobiales bacterium; assembly: GCA_031377545.1. Lineage (GTDB taxonomy): Bacteria > Pseudomonadota > Alphaproteobacteria > Rhizobiales > Beijerinckiaceae > JADCCX01. The sequence continues at coordinate 1,399 of JANMFA010000346.1, forward strand.
GAGCCGTCCGTTGGCGCCGACCACCCGGTGGCAAGGCGCAATGATTGGAAATGGATTGCGGCCAAGGGCTTGTCCGACCTGCTGTGCCAGCAGCTTGTTTCCAAGGCGCATCGCGATGTCGCCGTAGGTCAGCGTCTCGCCCCGCACGATCGTCCGGGCGACCCGGTAAACGTCGGCCTGGAACGGGTCCGTCCGGTCATAGTCGCACGCGATGAAGGAAAGATCGACAGGATCTCCCGAAAGAAGCCCGGTGATTGCAGCGATAGCGCGCTGGATGAACGGCGGTGGGTCGCTTTCCTGCAGGTTGCCGGCGCGGACAACAAGCCGACTTCGGGTTTCCGTCATCGTAGGTTCCGGCAACTGGGTCGCGCGGACCAGCCCGTTGGACCAGGCAATGCCGCAAGAACCGAGGGGAGTCGGAAACAGAGCGAGGCCGGCAATTGTGTCGTCGACGGTCAATATGCCGACTCCTTCCGGCGGAAGGCCGTCGGGCTCATTCCAAACGGGTGACAGAAGGTCTGGTTGAACGTGGAGAGATCACCAGAACCGGACTCGAACGCAATCCGCGAGACGGGGTCGGGCGAAGCGAGCAGTCGCAGGGCTGCGCGCCTGAGACGCAAGCCAAGCAGGTACTGATAGGGTGTCAGTCCCGTCGTGCGGCGGAAAACGCGCAGGAAATGGTACTTGCTCATGGCGGCTACCCCGGCCAGCCGGGCGAGATCGAGGGGCTGTTCCGCGCGCGTTTCCATATACCGCAAGATGCGGCTGACACGACGCTCGTCGTGGGCTGAAACACGCTGGCCCGTTGCACCAGACCCCGAGAGGTTGCGCAATGCGGTCGCGAGAAAGCGCATGACGCTTTCCTCGGTCTTCAGTGGATCGGATCCCCGGCAAGATGCTTCCAGCAATACCGAAACAGGCAGAACATTCTGGCTGGAAGGCAGCATCGGAACGGGAAACCGGAACGTGGAAGATCCTGCCTCGGACGCCGCAATCTCCGCAAAGTGTTCAGGCTCAAACCGCGCCGACAGGCATCGGTCGCCGGTGCTGTGGCTATGCCCGCACTGGTAGCACGCCTGTGCATTTCCCAGAAGGAGTGCCCCAGGATGCAGCAGGGCCCGGCCTGTATCCGATACATAGTTGAATGATCCTTCGAGAACCACAGCAACCGAGACCTTGTCATGCTGTTCCTCGAAGGGTCGATCAGCAGGTCCGGCGTTACAGATGAATTCGCCGACGGACCATCCCGAGCCTTCCGCCAGCAGCCGCGAACGTGGGCCCGACACCGGGATCGACGGCGCTCGGGCAGGGGGCTCGCAAATCATTTCGTCCATGGCCGGAGCATAGCAATTTCCCCCAAGTGCCGGAAGCAGCCATGTAGCACACACAGCCATCGCAGTGACGCCATATGAGATAGCCCATGACCGAACGATCCGCCTATCTGGCCTCGCCCGCCGCAATCGATGATCTTCGGATGCTCAATGCCCGCTTCATCGAGAATTTCATCACCAATGATGTGGCCTCGCATGATGCGATCCTGCATCCGCAGTTCATGGGGATTCAAAGCAGGGGAGCGCGGATCGACCGGGAATCCTATCTCAGGGGACGGGCGACGGGTTTTGATCCCGAGGTCGTTGTCTATTGGGATACCCGAGATGAGCTGATCACGATCATCGGTGATGTCGCGCTGGTGCGGGCAACGAACAAACACGTCTTCCGCAAGGGTGGATCGGAGGAGACCGGAATGACGACCTACACCGACACCTACCTCTTTCAGGACGATAGGTGGCTTTGTATCCAGGCGCAGATTACACCGGTCGCCAGCGGTTGCGAGCCGGGGGATCACACCATTGTCAGTGTCTATATCAAAGGTGTGAGGACTGTCGGGCCCTGAAGGATCCGGCTTCGACCCCGCGCGCATGCCTCGCTTTCGTCCGGTAGTCGCATGCACTAGAGTTTCGGGATGGCAGCGACCCTTCCTCCTGATTCCGGCTTTGTCTCCCTGCGCGATGTCTCCAAACGGTTCGGGGGCGTGGTTGCGGTCGACGGCGTGTCGCTCGATGTCCGCAAGGGCGAGTTCTTCTCGCTGCTGGGCGCATCGGGTAGCGGGAAAACCACAATGATGCGCCTGATTGCCGGCTTCGAAAGTCCGGATACCGGTTGCATTGTCATCGACGGGGCGGACATGGTGGCAACGCCGCCGCACGAGCGACCAGTGAACATGATGTTCCAGAGCTATGCGCTGTTTCCCCATCTCTCGGTGGAGGGCAACATCGCCTTCGGGCTGAGGCAGATGAAACTTGACCGCAAGGCCATTGCGGGCAGGGTGGGTGAAATGCTGAAGCTCGTTCAGCTCGAGGACCTCGCCAGACGCAAGTCGGACCAGCTCTCGGGCGGACAACGTCAGCGCGTGGCGCTGGCGCGGGCGCTGGCGCGACAGCCCAAAGTGCTGCTGCTGGACGAGCCGCTCGGTGCCCTCGACAAGAAGCTGCGCCGGGAAACACAGGCCGAGCTCAAGCGCATCCAGGGATTGAGCGGCACAACTTTCATCGTCGTCACGCATGACCAGGACGAGGCCATGGCGCTGTCAGACCGGATTGCCGTGATGCGCGAAGGGCGCGTCATCCAGATCGATGCGCCCGGTGCTGTCT
>JANMFA010000353.1:0-3419 GCA_031377545.1 Hyphomicrobiales bacterium
ATCTGGTCTGCCGGTTGCCCAGCGCATCCGGTCTGATGAGCTCAGGGATCTCGCTGTCGCCCGGCGTGCTGCGGAAGGCCCCACGAACATTGTGCGCTACGTCGGACCCGACCGTTCCACCATCCGGTGATACGACGGCGCAAGGCCGCCGATCACTGATCTTGAAGAACCGTCTGGCAGCCGCCAGCCGGTTTTTGCATTTTCTGGCCTGCGGCAAGTCATTGAGTTGAATGCATGCTTTGGCCAGAACCGGAAAAATGCAAGAACCCCACCGCAGTTTAGAAAGCTTCTAAATATCTGTTTTTATTACCTTTTTGCTTGACGGGTCGAGGCCAGGACGTTCATTTGGCACCAACATCTTCAGCCAGACCGGTCCTTGAACCCGGAGCAACGGAAAAGCCATGACCCTTCACACACTTCCCAAAGCGGTGGTTGCCGCCTGTCTTTTGCTAATTCCCTCGCTCGCTGTTGCGCAGGAAGTGAACGTCTATACCGCCCGCGAGCCCACGCTGATCAAGCCTGTGCTGGAGGCTTTCACGAAGGATACGGGCGTGAAGGTGAATGTCGTCTTTGCCCAGAACGGGCTGGAAGAGCGCATTCTCGCGGAAGGTGCCAACAGTCCTGCCGATTTGTTGCTGACCGTCGATGTCTCGAGGCTGGTCCAAGCCGCAGAGATGGGCATCACCCAGAAAATGACATCGTAAACCCTGGACCGCGCAGTTCCGGCAGCCTACCGCGACTCGGGCGGTCAATGGTACAGCGCCACCTTGCGCGCCCGCGTCGTCTATGCCTCGAAGAGCCGCGTGAAGCAGGAGTCCATCACCTATGAAGACCTTGCAGGCCCGGCGTGGAAGGGCCGGATTTGCATCCGTGATGGACAGAATGCCTACAACACCGCGCTGTTTGCCCATGTGATCGCGCGGCTTGGCACCGAGAAAGCGGAGGGTTGGCTGAAAGGCGTCAAAGCCAATCTCGCCAAGAAGCCATCGGGCGGAGACCGCGACGTGGCGAAGGATATCGCCTCCGGCCAGTGCGATATCGGCCTTGCCAACACCTACTACTTCGGACTGATGTCGAAGGGCGGATCGGACCAGAAGGCGTGGGCCGATTCCGTCAAGATCATCCTGCCAACATTCACGGATGGTGGCACGCATGTGAACGTCTCCGGCTTCGCCATGGCGAAACATGCACCCAACCGCGCCAATGCACAGAAGCTTGCGGAATGGCTGGTCAGCGATGCAGCGCAGGCGCTTTATGCAAGGCAGAACTATGAACACCCGGTACGGTCGGGCATCCCGCTCGATCCGCTCGTCAGCGGCTTCGGGGAACTGAAGCCCGACTCCACGCCGCTCACCGAGATCGCGAAGAACCGGAAGGCAGCCAGCGATCTCGTTGACAAGATCGGCTTCAACGCCGGACCCGGGAGCTGACCAGACAGTCCATGACAACAACAGTGCCCCGCAGCTCGACAGGCACGGGCCGCGGAATCCTCGCAAGGATGACGTACTGGGACCGTACGGCCTTGGCCGTTGCGGCTTTTGTCGTGCTGCCACTGGTTGCCATCGTCGGCTTTGCTGCCACGGCTGCTGATGGCGGATTGCTGGCTTACCCTGCGCGGCAAGTGCTGGCCTCGTCGGCCGGGGAAACGCTGGTGCTCGCCACGGGCGTTCTGGTGCTGGCCCTTGTGATCGGTGTCTGCTCGGGCTGGCTGATTGCGACCTATCGCTTCCCCGGTCGCGATATCCTTGCCTGGGCGCTAATCCTGCCGTTTGCGATACCGACCTATATCGCGGCCTATGCCTATGTCGACATGATGGACTATTTCGGTCCTGTCCAAAGCGCTTACCGTGCCCTGATGGGTTATCAGATGCGCCGCGAATACACCTTCCCGGAGATGCGTTCTCCCGGCGGCGCCATCGTTGTCACGGCGCTCGTGCTTTATCCCTACATCTATATTGCAAGCCGCGCGGCCTTCACACTTCAGGGCGCCAACCTGATGGACGCAGCCCGCAACCTTGGCTGTTCGCGTATGGAGGCGCTGCGGCGTGTCGTGCTGCCGGTCGTGGCACCAATGCTCGTCGCGGGCGCGACACTGGTCTTGCTGGAAACGCTCAACGACATTGGTGCCAGCCAGTATCTTGGCGTCAACACGTTGACCGTCGCGATCTACACGACATGGCTCGGCAAGGGCAATCTGGCTGGAGCGGCACAGATCGCGTTGACGGTGCTGGCGGCGGTCGTCGGGCTGCTCTGGCTCGAACGCTCCTTGCGCAACAATCCGCGCTTCACATTGGGCAGCCGCAACTACAGACCGGTGACACCGCCGGATTTGACGGGCTGGCGTGGAATGGGTGCTCTGGCGCTGGTGACATTGCCGGTGGTGTTGGGATTCGTCATGCCCGTTGCAACGCTGATCCGCGCGGGCTGGCGGCAGTTCCTGATCGATGGCATCGAGCGCGAGATGCTTCAGGCGCTTGGCAACACCGTGATGGTGGCATCCCTGGCCACCGTTGCGATCCTCATGCTGGCAACGCTTCTCGCATTTGCCAGGCGTTTTACGAAGCTGGCACAAACGCGGGCAGCCGTGCGAATCAGCGGCATCGGCTATGCGGTTCCCGGCACCGTGCTGGTGATTGGCCTGTTGCCCGCGCTGGGACAGTTCGACCGGCTGCTCAACGACGGCATGATCGCCATGGGCTGGACGCGGATCGGGCTGGTTCTGTCCGGCTCGATCATCGCAATCGTCGTTGCCTACACGATACGGTTTCTCGCGATTGGCCTGGATCAGGTGGACACAGGCCTTTCAAGCCTCTCCCGCAACACCGACTTCGCGGCCTTCACGCTGGGATGCCCCGAGCATCGGCTGGCCTCGCACATTCTGGCACCCGCCCTCAGGCCGGTCCTTGCCGGTGCCGCCGTGTTGATTTTCGTGGATTGCCTGAAGGAATTGCCCGCGACCCTGCTGTTGCGTCCGCTCAACTTTGAAACGCTCGCGACGCAGCTCTATGGCCACGCCGCAAGAGGAGGTTTCGAGGATGGAGCGATGGCGGCGCTGCTGATTGTCGCCGCCGGACTGCTTCCGCTCATCCTGATGAACCGGATGATGGAACGCCGGTAAAGCGACTTCCTCTTCCGCTACTTCTTCAATCCGACCTTGAACTTCGCCGTAGTCTTCGCCTTGATCTCGTCGAGCGTCACGCCGTCAGCGATTTCAATCAGCGTCATCCCGCCCTTCTTCTTGTCGATCCTGAAGACCGCCAGATCTGTAACCACCATATCGACCACTTTTGCGCCCGTCAGGGGCAGATTGCAGCGCTTCAGCAGCTTGGATTCACCCTTGGCCTCATGCTCCATGACCACGACGACGCGCTTGACGCCTGCCACGAGGTCCATGGCACCGCCCATGCCCTTCACCATCT
>JANMFA010000394.1:0-10218 GCA_031377545.1 Hyphomicrobiales bacterium
TCGATTACCGAGAACATCCGCTATGGGCGCCGCGCCGCCAGCGATGCCGAGATCGAAGCCGCCGCGCGCAAGGCGCAGGCCCACGGCTTCATCATGGCGTTGGAGGATTGGAAAGGCCGCCGCGGCTACGAGGCCCACGTGGGCGAGCGCGGCGTCAAGCTGTCCGGCGGCCAGCGCCAGCGCGTCGCCATCGCCCGCGTGATCCTGAAGGACGCGCCGATCCTCGTGCTGGACGAGGCGACCTCAGCGCTCGACAGTGAGGTGGAGGCCGCCATCCAGGAGCAGCTGGTGACGCTGATGCAGGGCAAGACCGTGATCGCCATCGCCCACCGCCTCTCCACAATCGCGCGGATGGACCGGCTCGTGGTGATCGACGAGGGCCGTATCATCGAACAAGGGACCCATGCGGAACTGTTGAAGAAGGGCGGGCACTACGCTGAGTTGTGGGCCCGCCAGAGCGGTGGGTTCATCGTGCAGCCGAAGAGGTTCGAGCCGCGGGAGGCGGCGGAGTAGGCTTGCTTTTTCCATCGTTTGCGGGCGAGAATCGTTCTCCTCACCCGCTCTTCAGCGACCTGAGCACCAGTCCCACGCCTGCCGCGGTCATCCCAAGCATCAACAGTGTGTTGAACAGGCTCGTCGGCTGGAAATAGATCGTCAGGTTCAGCAGAATCCCTGCCGCGATGATCAGCACGCCGCCGAAGAGCAGCAGGAAGCCCCATGTGGATTTGCTGTCGAGGAACAGCAGGCCGATGCCAAGGATGAAGGGGATGAGGGAAAGGCCGAAGGCGTTGTAGCCACCCAGCGTCCAGTATCCGGTCTGCACGGTCACCTGCCTGGTCAGCAGATAGGCACCCACGACCGCAAGCCCGAGGCCGAGAAAAAACTGCGGCAAGCCGCCCGGTGTTCCGCCAGCGCCGATCATCGCATGCTCCCGCTAGACCCTGTTGTCTTGAGGTGGAACCAAAGCAACGGAAACGGGCCGCGGACACACGCGGGTGCGGTGGAACCGGTCACGCTGCATTCGTCAGTTTCGCCGTCACCTCATCCTGCAGCTCGGCCGCCCTTTTGATGACGCGGGTCGAGGCCGCCATGACATTCTCGGCGTTCGTCCGCGTCTGGTTCAGGCTCATGGTCACGCTGGCGATATTGAAGTTGACGTCCTTGGCCGTGACGCTCTGCTGATCGACGGATCCTGCCACGGCGGTGGACATCATCGCGATGTTGTCGATGGCGTCACGGATGTTGTGCAGGGCTTCTGCGGCACCGCCGGTTGCGGCCTGAACCGTCGAGATCTGCGCCTGGATGTCGGCCGTTGTCGCGGAGACTCGGGCAGAAAGACCTTTCACCTCCGTGGCGACAACCGCGAAGCCGCGGCCGGCTTCACCGGCGCGGGCCGCTTCGATCGTCGCATTCAGCGCCAGCAGGTTCGTTTGTTCGGCGATGCCACGGATGGCCTCGCTGAGCTTGCTGATCTTGTCGACGGACGAAGTCAGGTCGTTCATGGTCTTGGTGGTGTTAGCCACGAGCGAATTGGCCTTGCGCACACTGTCCGCCGTCATGTTGGTGCGCGATGCGATTTCGGCAATCGAGGCCGATAGTTCTTCGGTGGCGGCGCTGACCGAACCCGACCGCTCGCTGGCCTCGACCGATTGCCCGATCATCGCTTCCGATGCGCCGATCACCTCGTTGGCAAGGTCCGAGAGCTCCATGACAGCTGCAGGAAGGGTCTTCTTGGCCAACGCGGTGAACCGTTCATGGTTGTCCTGAAGCTGCGCTTGCTGGCGGCGCATGTCATCGATATCGACGGCGTAGCCCGCCACGCCATTGTGCGACGTCATGACCTTCGCGACACGGATAAAGCGGCCATTGACCGCCTTGCGATCATCGGTCTGTCCATTGCCGTTTCGCTGAAACGCGAGGGCCTTTGCAACTTCCGCCTCGACATCTCCACTGAAATTGTCCCGCTTCAGGCGGGCGCGGACCAGATCAGCATAAAGAACCGGTTTTGGCAGGCTATCCCAGAAAGAGCCATAAAGCCCCTTTTCGTAGGTTTCACTGCAGATGATCAGCTGATCATTCTCGTCGTAGATCGAGACGAAGAAGGGCGAGAGCCGGATGCCTTCGCAGACAATCGCATAGTCATGCGCCGCCTTGGCCACCGCTTCCCTGTCCTCGGCGGCGGAGCCGCTGGCGCTTTGTCCAACGGCTCGCAGCCAGCCGTATGTCACGGCAGCACCGAGGGCGAAGGCACTTGCGCCGACGAGCAGGAAGTCCGGCGGGGCTGACAACATGTTTCTTCCGAAAAGCGACAGGAACTTGCCGAAAGACGCTGCGCGAAAGTGATTAACCCAGGGTAAACGTATCGGACCTTGCTCGGAAAAACCCGGGGATCGGCCGCTTCAGAGCAGTCCCCGCTTCGCCAGGTTGCGCATCAACGCACCCGTTCCAAATGTCCATGGCGCGCATTCGGTCGAAAGCCGCATGCGGTTGGTGAGAGCGCCCAGCTTGTCAGAGGCGATCGTTACCACATCGCCCGTCTTGTGCGTGAAGCCCTGCCCCTTGGTGCCACGGTCCTGGGTGGGTGCAAACATGGTGCCGCAATAAAGGACAGCGCCATCGGGATACTGGTGATGTTCTCCCAGCATCTGACCCGCAAGATCGGTCGGGTCGCGGGCAATCATCGCCATGTTGGACCTGCCATCAAGTACAAACCCATCCTTGCCCTCCACACGCAGCCGCACCTCCATCCTGCGGATATCGTCGAGGCTGAAACTGGCGTCGAAGAAGCGCAGGAACGGCCCGACGCTGGCCGAGGCGTTGTTGTCCTTCGCCTTGCCCAGCAGCAGGGCGGAGCGCCCCTCGACATCGCGCAGGTTCACATCATTGCCCAGTGTTGCCCCGATGACCATGCCCGACGATGCCACCACCAGCACCACCTCGGGCTCCGGGTTGTTCCAGGTGGAGATCGGATGGAGACCTGCGTCCGCGCCGGTTCCCACGGCCGCCATGGGCGGCGCCTTGGTGAAGATCTCGGCGTCGGGTCCGATGCCGACCTCGAGATACTGGCTCCAGGCCCCTGCCTTGATCAGCGTTTCCTTCAGCGCCATGGCCTGTTTCGAGCCGGGCTTCAGCTTCTTCAGGTCGCCGCCCACCAGCTTGCCGATTTCGGCGCGGATGCCTTGCGCGGCCGCGGCGTTGCCCCGTGCTTTTTCCTCGATCACGCGCTCCAGCATCGACACCGGGAAGGTGACGCCTGCTGCTTTCACCGCCTGCAGGTCGATGGGGGCGAGGAGCCAGGGCCTGCGTTTGTTGCGACGGCCCTCGGTGCTGTTGCTGAGGATATCGACCAGTTCCCCGATCTTTTCGCCTCTGGCCTTCTTCAGTGCCGCCGAAGGGTCTTTCATCTCGCAAAGATCCCGCATCGTCGGGAACTTCGACGAGATATCGAACACACCGTTCTGGCGGATCGCAACGACGGACGGCCCGCCCACGTCAGGACGCCAGACGCGGCCGGCAAGGGCACCGGCGCAACCATCTGCGGGCAATGTTGTTTCAGGCGCGAGTTTCATGGATGGCGTTTCCCCCTGTCGGTAGTCTATTGATGATCTTGAGGACGTATCAAGCGCAAACTCCACCTACTCGCCTTGGTGCGACCCCTCATCCGACCTTCGCAAACGCGTAGGCCACCTTCTCCCGCAAGGGGAGAAGGAAAGGAGCTCGATAATGAACATCCATGTTGCGCCGAAAGGCCGCCACCTCCGCCTCAACACCCTCGATAATGTGGTGGTTGCGGTGGATCCCATCGAGAAGGGCACCGTCATCGAAGGTGTTGCCGCAGCCGCACGCATTCCGCGCGGCCACAAGATGGCAATGGCGAAGCTCCAGAAGGGTCAGCCGGTTGTCAAGTTCGGCCAGATCATCGGCTTCGCCCATGCCGAGATTCTACCGGGCGAGCATATCCATTCGCACAACTGCGACTTTGCGGCTTTCGAGCGCGACTATCGCCATGCCGAGAATGCCCAGCCAGAGGATGTCCTGCCACTCGCCCAGCAGGCGACCTTTGAAGGCTTCCGCCGCAAGACGGGGCGTGCGGGTACGCGCAACTACATCGGCATTCTCACCTCCGTGAACTGTTCCGCCACGGTGGCCAAATTCATGGCGGAGGAGATCAACCGTTCGGGTCTGCTGCGCGATTATCCCAACATCGACGGGGTCATCCCGCTGGTCCATGGCGGTGGCTGCGCCCTGGATATCAACGGCGAGGGCTACGAGGTGCTGAAGCGCACGCATTGGGGCTATGCCACCAACCCCAACATGGGTGGCGTGGTGATGGTGGGCCTGGGCTGCGAGGGCTTCCAGATCGGGCGATGGAAAGACGCATATGGCGTGAAGGAGAGTGAGACCTTCCGTACCATGACGATCCAGGAGGTGGGCGGCACAAAGAAGACCGTGCTGGCGGGCATCGACGCGATCAAGGCCATGCTGCCCACGGTGAATGCGGTAAAGCGTGAGACATTGCCTGCGTCGGAATTGTGTCTGGCTCTGCAATGCGGTGGTTCCGATGGCTATTCCGGCATCACGGCCAACCCGGCTCTGGGTGCCGCGGTCGATCTGCTGGTGAAGCATGGCGGCACGGCGATCCTGTCCGAGACGCCCGAAATCTATGGTGCCGAGCATCTGCTGACGCGCCGCGCAGCCACCCGAGAGATCGGCGAGAAGCTCGTCGGCATCATCAACTGGTGGGAGGATTACACCGCCCGCAACAAGATGAGCATGGACAACAACCCCTCGCCGGGAAACAAGGCGGGTGGGCTGACGACCATCCTCGAAAAATCGCTGGGCGCCGCCATGAAGGGCGGCAATACCACCTTGCGCGGGGTGTATCATTACGCGGAAAAGGTCGATGCACGGGGCTTCGTCTATATGGATACGCCGGGTTACGATCCAGTGGCGGCCACGGGCCAAGTAGCGGGAGGAGCCAACGTGCTGGCGTTCACGACAGGGCGCGGCTCGGCATATGGCTGCAAGCCCACGCCGTCGTTCAAACTTGCGACCAACACGCCGATCTACAACCACATGATCGATGACATGGACATCAACTGCGGGGATGTGCTGGACGGAGTCAGTATGGAGGACAAGGGCCGGGAAATCTTCGACCTCGTCCTCAGGATAGCCTCTGGTGAGCGGACGAAATCCGAGGTGATGGGTTACGGCGACGTGGAATTCGTGCCGTGGCAGATCGGCGCGACGATGTAAGCTCGACAGGAGTGATCGATGCTGCTGTCTTTCCGCGACGCGACGCTGGCCGATCTGCCGACGATCATTGCGATCCTCGCGGATGACGATCTGGGACGCCAGCGCGAGGATCCTGACCTGCCGCTCGATCAGGCCTATGTGAGCGCCTTTCACGCCATTGTTGCCGATCCGAACCAGCATTTTGTGCTGGCGGAGCATACTGGCGCGATCACGGGATTCTTCCAGCTCTCGTTCATTCCTGGACTTTCCCGCAAGGGAGCATGGCGCGGCAACATCGAATCTGTCCGGGTCGCATGTGCCCATCGCAGCCAGGGGATCGGGGCCGCCATGATGCGCCGGGCCATCGCGATGTGCCGTGAAAAGGGCTGCCGCCTGGCGCAGCTCACCAGCGACAAGCGGCGCAGCGAAGCGCACCGGTTCTATGGTCGACAGGGCTTTGTCGCCAGCCATGACGGGTTCAAGCTCGATCTCGGCCAATGAGCACTTGATTTCCTGCGGCCTTCGCCGGAAATAGCGGCATGGAACCCGTGTCTGCTGCTGAACTTGATCCCACCCTTTTTGCCAACGTTGCCGCGCCCGGTCGCGATTGCGGCACCTGCACGCTCTGCTGCAAGGTCTATGAGGTGCCCGCACTCAGCAAACCTGCCAACAAGTGGTGCAATCACTGCACGCCCGGAAAGGGCTGCGGCATCCACGAAACGCGCCCCGGGCATTGCCGTTCGTTCTTCTGCATGTGGATGACCGAAGGCTGGATCGGACCGGAATGGAAGCCTGAAGTTTCGAAATTCGTGATCACGCTGGACCCCGTCAGCCGCTACATGCTTGTGCAGGTGGACCCCGGCCAACCAAAGGCCTGGCGGCAGGAGCCGTATCACAGCCAGTTCAAGGCCTGGGCGAAAGCAATGCTGCCGGAAGAACGGCTGGTCATCATCTTCAATGGCAAGTCCGGCACAGTGATCACCGCAGAAGGCGAATTGGAACTCGGCGTCATGGGTCCGGAGGATCGAATCCAGCTCAAGCTGCGTGTCACGCCGCAGGGGCCGGTCTATGACATTACCCGCAACAAGGTGGCTGTAAGCTGATGCCCGGTATCAATCCTCTGATTCAGCAGACAGCCGTCGAGACGGTTGAACTCCTCAGGCTTGGTGCCATCACGCCGCATGATTGCCTCGATGCGCTCGAGGCACGCATCAAACAGGTTGATCCGGCGGTGAATGCCTTGCCGACTCTCTGCTTTGAGCGGGCGCGAAAGGCAGCAGATGCCATCATCGCCAAGCCGATGGCAGAGCGGGGACCATTGGCGGGCCTTCCGGTCGCGATCAAGGATCTCACCGAGGTGAAGGGCGTGCGGACCACGCATGGATCGCCGATCTTCGTTAACAACATCTCATCGTTCTCGGACATCCTCGTGGAGCGACTGGAAGACAATGGCGGCGTGATCTACGCCAAGTCCAACACGCCGGAGTTTGGCGCGGGCGCGAACACCTTCAACGAGGTTTTCGGCGCAACGCGCAACCCCTGGAACACCAGCCGCTCGGCGGCAGGCTCGTCCGGCGGTGCCGCTGTGGCGCTCGCCACCGGCATGGCTTGGCTGGCTCATGGCTCGGATCTCGGTGGCTCCCTGCGCAATCCCGCTAGTTTCTGCGGCATCGTTGGTCTGCGTCCCACGCCCGGCCGCGTTGCCCATACGCCCGGTCTCAAGATCGACAATCGCCTTTCGGTCGAGGGGCCGATGGCACGCAATGTCGAGGATTGCGCGCTGATGCTGGACGCCATGGTGGGCGAGGATGCGCGGGACGCCGTGTCGTTGCCCGCACCAGGAGCAAGCTACCTTTCCGCAGCACGGTCCGGCTGGAAGCCCCTCCGCGTGGCCTATTCTCCCGATCTCGGCATCACGCCGGTTGATCCTGAAGTGGCGGCGATTACCCGCGCGGCTGCCCACCGGTTTTCGGAAGCAGGCGTTATTGTCGAGGAGGCGCATCCCGACCTGTCCGAAGCGCATGACACGTTTCAGACATTGCGGGCCCTGGGCTTTGCCGTGGCACGCAAGTCCCTGCTGGAGACGCACAGGGACAAGCTCAAGCCCGAAGTCATCTGGAACATCGAGAAGGGGCTGAACCTGACGGCCGAGGACATCATCCGCGCCGAAATCCAGCGTGCGACGATGATCAAGCGGGCCTTCGCATTCTTCGAGACCTATGATCTGCTGTTGTGCCCGGCGACCATTGTCCCCGCCTTTCCGGTGGAGCAGCGTTATCTGGAAAGCTGCAACGGACATGTCTTTGACAATTACGTCGGATGGCTCGCCATCGTTTATGGCATCACGCTGATCGGCTCGCCGGCGATCTCCATTCCGGCAGGCTTCACCAAGGCAGGCCTTCCCATCGGCCTGCAGGTTGTGGCGTCGCCGCGGGCCGAGGCCCGGATGTTCGCAGGCGCCAAATTGCTGGAAGACATTCTGGGACTGGGCAGCAGCGTGCCGATTGATCCTCGCCCCGGCGTCTGAATGCCGCCGCGGATCGATGTCACGGCGCAACGGCTTTTCATCGACCAGCCGATGACAGCCGGAGCTGAACTGCTTCTGGACAGGGACCAGACCAATTATCTCGCCAATGTCCTGCGCATGCGGCAGGGTGACGGCCTGCTTGCCTTCAACGGACGTGACGGGGAATGGCGGGCGGTGCTGGCGTCGGTCGGCAAGAAGGCCGCAAGCCTTCGGTTGACAGAAAGGCTGCGCGAGCAGCCACAGGGCACCGATATCTGGCTGTGTTTCGCACCCATCAAGAGCGGTCGCCTCGACTATCTTGTCCAGAAGGCAGTCGAAATGGGCGTTTCACGTCTGGTTCCCGTCGAGACCCATCGCACACAGGTCACGGTGAAAAACCCCGAGCGGCTGCGCGCCAACATCATTGAGGCAGCGGAACAATGCGGGGTTCTGAGCCTGCCGGAGCTTTCAAGCCCCATCCGGTTGGCAAAATTGCCGACCCTGCTGGAGGATCCCAGCCGAGCCATCATTTTCTGCGATGAAATGGCAGAAGTCTCAAATCCTGTTAAAGTCTTGAAATCTATTAAGAAAGGCGCTCCGGTTGCGGTTCTCATCGGTCCCGAAGGTGGATTTTCTCCTGACGAGCGCCAGATGATCTCAGCCTGGCCAGGCTCGATCGCGATCGCGCTGGGCCCTCGAATCCTGCGGGCCGATACCGCAGTCGTGGCCGCGCTGACTGCTGTACAGCTCGCGGTTGGCGACTGGTAGCGATGCTGCGACGGGGATTTTGATTCAAATTCAGCGGTTTATAGCGCTCCTATCCCCTTGCGAGCATAGCAGCACTGACCCATATCGCACTTGACTCCGCTTCGTGGCGAGATGAATGACGGCTTCGCCGGAGAATGCGGTTTCCGGACATTAGGGTTAGGGAAGGCTTAACGCCTCGCGCGTTAGCGCTTTCGAACAAGATAATTTGCGGGGCGTCAGACCAGGGTCGGGCGTCCTTGTCGCGTCTGGAAACGGAAAAACAGCCGCTTCCGGAGCTGGGTGCAGGGTTCAGCCCGTACCCACGGTGGAGATGTTACGCATGGCCAAGGACACAACGGGCAAGGACGAACCGGAAAAGGAAGAGGGCGCAGGCCCTGACGGTTCCCCGCTCGACCTTTCGGATGCCGCCGTCAAGCGGATGATCAAGGCTGCCAAGAAGCGCGGCTATGTCACCATGGACGAGCTGAACGAGGTGATGCCCAGCCAGGAGGTTTCCGGCGACCAGATCGAGGACATCATGGCGATGCTCTCGGAGATGGGCATCAATGTCGTCGAGACCGAGGAAGCCGAGGAGGGCGAGAAGAAGCCCGCCGCCGAGGATGATGACGACGAGGCGGAAGGTGGCGAACTTGCCGCTCCCGCACGGCAGGAGGTCGTGGCGACCACCAAAGCCCGCGAACCTGTCGACCGGACGGACGATCCTGTCCGCATGTACCTGCGCGAGATGGGTGCGGTGGAGCTGTTGTCCCGCGAAGGCGAAATCGCCATCGCCAAGCGCATCGAGGCCGGCCGCGAGGCGATGATCGCCGGCCTGTGCGAGAACCCGTTGACCTTCCAGGCCATCATCATCTGGCGCGACCAGCTGAACGAAGGCAAGGTCTTGCTGCGCGAGGTCATCGACCTTGAGGCCACCTATGCCGGACCCGATGGCAAGCAGGTGCCCAAGGTCGAGGATGCGCCCGATCCGCTGGCCGAACCGGAACTCAAGCCCGTCCTCAACGAGGACGGCGAGACGGTGATGCGCGAGCCTGTCGCCGACGACATGGACGATGAGTTCGAGGGCGGCCTGTCGCTTTCCGCCATGGAAGCCGAGCTGAAGCCGAAGGTACTCGAGACCTTCGACCGCATCGCCGACAACTACAAGAAGCTGCGTCGCCTGCAGGTGGAGAACGTCGAGCAGCGGATGCAGAACAAGACGCTCTCGCCCGCGCAGGAGCGCAAGGCGAAGAAGCTGAAGGAAGACATCGTCTTCGATGTGAAGAGCCTCTCGCTCAACAACAACCGCATCGAGGCGCTGGTCGAGCAGCTCTACGACATCAACAAGAAGCTGATCGGCCTGGAAGGCCGCCTGATGCGCCTGGCCGAAAGCCACGGTGTCGACCGCCTGGAGTTCCTGAAGCACTATCAGGGCGAGGAACTGGACCCCAAGTGGATCCTCCGGGTGTCCAAATTCGGTGCCAAGGGCTGGAAGGAATTCGTCGCCCATGAACTGAATGCCATCAAGGAACTGCGCACGCAGATCCATGCGCTGGCCTCCGTGACCGGGCTGGAGATCAGCGATTTCCGCAAGATCGTCAACCAGGTGCAGCAGGGCGAGCGCGAGGCCCGTATCGCCAAGGACGAGATGACCCGCGCCAACTTGCGCCTCGTCATCTCGATCGCCAAGAAATACACCAACCGCGGGTTGCAGTTCCTGGACCTGATCCAGG
>JANMFA010000415.1:0-5487 GCA_031377545.1 Hyphomicrobiales bacterium
CGAGCGGGAAGATCGCTGCGACCTGGAAGGTGCTGGAGCCCGGTCTGATGATGACCAGCATCCCGCAAAATCCGGCCAGAACAGCACCGGCCCGGCGAATGCCGACCTTCTCACCCAGCAGGACGATGGAGAACACCGTCACGAGCAGCGGCCAGACGAAGTTGATCGCGCTGGCATCGGCGAGGGGCAGATGGATCAGCCCGTTGAGGAAAAGCAGCGAGGCGAAGAATATGCAGAAACCACGCACGACCTGCCGCACGGGATGGGCCGTCCTCAGCACGGCCGTTCCCTTGCGCCAGAGCACAGCGGGGAACGTGATCAGCACGACGACGACCGAGCGCATCCACATCACCTCCAGCGGGGGAACGTGCCCGACGATGAGCTTGGCTGCGGAATCAGAGAGAGCGAATATGAGGGATGCGCCGAGCACAAGCAGGATGCCGAGCATCCTGCCATCTCCCGGCGGAGGGGCGGTGGTCATGGTCCCAGCATGGCCGTTGTAGCCGGAAATGTCGAGCAATGGAGATCGCAGGTCTGCGCCTTAAACCCGGCTTAAACGTTGCGGGCCTATGGTCGCGCGTCTGTTTTGATGCGTGAGCCCGCCATGTCGTTGTCCATTCCCTCCCAAGCCGTGGTGCCGGTGGCAAAAGCCCAGCCGCGTGCCGAGCCCCGGATCATCCCGCTGGATGGCCTGCGTGGCATGATGTCGATATTCGTGGTGCTCTCGCATTTCTTTGCCGAGGTGCCGCATGGGCAGAAGGCTTTTGCCATCGGCTGGATCGCGGTGGAGATGTTCTTCGTCCTCAGCGGCTTTCTGGTGGGGAACCTCATTCTGGGGAAGGCGCATCATGCCAACTTCCTGAAAGTCTTCTACATCCGGCGCGTCTGCCGCACGTTCCCGGTCTATTTTGCCTCGGTGATCCTGATCATGGCGCTGATGACGCTGCTGGGGCCGCGTGACTGGGTGGGAGGGCTGAATGGCATTCCCCTGTGGTCGTATTTCAGCTTCACCCAGAACATCTTCATGGCATCCACCAACGATATGGGGATGAAATGGCTGGCTCCCACCTGGACGCTGGCGGTGGAAGAGCAATTCTATCTCGTGGTGCCTGCCCTGTTCCTGCTGACGCCGCGCCGCTATCTGGTCGGAGTGCTGCTGGCCATTGGTGTCGCGGCGGTTGGCCTGCGGACCTACAATGTCCTGACCAATCCGCAGAATCTGGTGGCGGCGCTGGCGCTGATCCATGTTCGGGCGGACACGCTTGTCTCAGGGCTTCTGCTGGCGGTGCTGTGGAAACAGGGTCGGATCGACTATGCGCGCCATGCGCTGGTCGTGCGCTGTGTTCCGCTGGTCGTTGTTGGTGTCCTGCTGTCGATCTCGACCATCAGTTCCACCAATGATCCGCTGTTTGTCATCCTCAGCGGTCCGCTGATGGGGCTTGGCTGTGCAGTCTTCATCCTGATGCTGGTGGAGAATGCGCCAGAGGCGCAGCGCTTCCATGCACCGTTCCTGCGGTTCTTCAGCCGGACATCCTATGCGATCTATCTCACCCATCTGATGGTGCTTGGCCTGATGCATGGCCTGCTGCTGGGCGCAGTGCCTGATCTTGCCACAGCTCAGCAACTGGTTGTGACACTTGCGGCACTGCCGGTGTGTGTGGCGGTGGGCTATGGCATGACCAGGCTCTTCGAGGAGCCGCTGACCGCCTATGGTCGCAGCTTCAAGTGGAGCGCCGAACTGCGTCCAGCGCCGTGTCCGGATGCGCGTGCCTGATCCATTGGCTTTTCGCTGATCTCAGCCTATCTCTCGTCTGGCATGTCCTTTTCCCGTCTCAGGCCGTTCTGGCGAGTGATCTACCGCGTCTATGACGGGCTCTACCGCCATGATGGCTGGGCCATCGCCAGCCATATTGCGCTGTCCGCGCTGCTGGCATTGTTTCCGTTCCTGATCTTCCTTACGGCGCTGGGCTCTTTTTTCGGCACCAAAGAGATGGCGGATGCCATCGTGAAGATCCTGATCGAGGCCCTGCCCGAGGCGGTTGCCAGCCCGCTTGCGACGGAAGTGCGCAATGTTCTCACGGGCCAGCGGCGAGACCTGCTGACCATCGGTGGTGCTCTGGCAATCTGGTTTTCATCGTCGGGCGTCGAGAGCCTGCGCGTTGGCCTCAACCGGGCCTATGGCGTGGAGGAAACGCGCTACTGGGTCCAGACGCGGCTGCAATCCATCGTCTTCGTGCTGATGGGGGCCGCCGGACTGCTGATGCTGGGCTTTCTGGTGGTGCTGGCACCTGCGGCCATTGCGGCCACCAATTCCGTGTTTCTCGACATCCAGAAATTTGCGGTCGAGCATGATCTGGTTCGGGGTGGGGCGACGCTGCCCGATTTCCAGCGGGTCGTCGCGCGATACGACCTCATTCGCTACGGCACCACATCCGCCATCCTCCTTACCGGACTCGTCATGGCCCATGTCTGGCTGCCCGCGGGCAGGCGGGCACTTGTCTCGGTGCTGCCCGGCATTGCGGTAACACTGGCGTTCTGGCTGGTATCAGCAGCGATCTTCGGTGCATATCTCGCCCGGTTCTCAACCTATGCCTCGACCTATGCGGGTTTTGCCGCGCCGATGATGGCGCTGGTGTTCCTGTATTTCCTGGCTGTCATCTTCATCGCGGGCGGTGAGCTCAACGCCGCCATCGCGGAAGAACGGCGGCTGGCCGAGATGACATGATCCAGAAAGGCTTGCCGCCCGTTCATGACTTTTGAAGGGGTTGCGTCTATCCGGCTCGCACACTTACCCCTGTTCCGACTTTTTGGAGGTTCCCCATGCGCCTTGATGCCATCGCTATCGGCAAGAACCCGCCGCACGACGTGAATGTGATCATCGAAGTGCAGATCGGCGGCGAGCCAGTGAAGTACGAGATGGACAAGGAGGCAGGCACGCTGGTGGTGGACAGGTTCCTCTACACGCCGATGCGCTATCCCGGGAACTATGGCTTCGTGCCGCATACGCTGTCGGACGATGGCGACCCCATCGATGTGCTGGTGGCCAACACGCGGCCTATCATCCCCGGCGCCGTGATCAATGTGAAGCCCATCGGCGTGCTGCGCATGGAAGATGACGGCGGTGGCGACGAGAAGATCATCGCCGTGCCCTCGGCCAAGCTGACGGCACGTTATGCGAATGTGCAGAACTATACCGACCTGCCCGAGATCACATGGAAGCAGATCGAGCATTTCTTCCTGCACTACAAGGATCTGGAGCCTGGCAAATGGGTGAAGCTGCTGGGTTGGGGCGATGCCGATGAGGCGCGGCGGCTGATCGTGGAGGCGATCGAGCGGGCGCGCACGAAGGGGAAATGAGGGCGTGTTAGTGGCCAATCTCTGCAGGCCTCGCTCTTCTCCCCTTCCCGCCCACCGCTGCCCCTGCTAAACCCCCGGCCTAATCCCACCCTGAGCAGGCCTGTTCCATGTCCGTGACGAAAAAGCCCACCAAAGTCGTTCTCGCCTATTCCGGCGGTCTCGACACCTCCGTGATCCTGAAATGGCTGCAGACCGAGTACGGCTGCGAGGTCATCACCTTCACGGCGGATCTCGGACAGGGCGAGGAACTGGAGCCCGCGCGCAAGAAGGCACTGCTGCTGGGCATCAAGCCTGAAAACATCTTCATCGAGGACGTGCGCGAGGAATTCGTGCGCGACTATGTGTTCCCGATGTTCAGGATGAATGCGCTCTACGAGGGGCAATATCTGCTGGGCACATCCATCGCTCGCCCGCTGATCTCGAAGAAGCAGATCGAGATCGCCCGCAAGATGGGAGCCGATGCGGTGGCCCATGGTGCGACCGGCAAGGGCAACGATCAGGTTCGTTTCGAGCTGGCATATTATGCGCTGGAACCCAACATCCAGATCATCGCGCCCTGGCGGGAGTGGAACCTGACATCGCGCACGCGCCTGATCGAATTCGCCGAGCAGCACCAGATCCCCATCGCCAAGGACAAATACGGCGAGGCCCCGTTCTCGGTGGATGCGAACCTGCTGCACTCCTCTTCCGAGGGCAAGGTGCTGGAAGATCCCGCGCTTGATGCGCCTGAGATGGTCTACATGCGCACCATTTCTCCCGAGGCCGCACCGGACAAGGCAACCGTCATCACCGTCGATTTCAAGCAGGGCGATCCTGTTGCGATCAACGGCAAGAAGCTGTCGCCTGCCATGCTGCTGACCAAGCTCAACGAACTTGGCCGCGCCAATGGTATCGGGCGCCTCGATCTGGTCGAGAACCGCTTCGTGGGTATGAAATCGCGCGGTATCTACGAAACGCCGGGTGGCACGATCCTGCATCAGGCGCATCGCGGCATTGAATCGATCACACTGGACCGCGAGGCGATGCATCTGAAAGAATCACTCATGCCGCGCTATGCGGAGCTGGTCTATTACGGTTTCTGGTTCACACCGGAGCGCGAGATGCTGCAGGCGCTGGTGGACCGCAGCCAGGAATTCGTGACGGGCCGTGTGACGATGAAGCTCTACAAGGGCAATGCCACGGTGATCGGCCGCGAGAGCCCGTATTCGCTCTACGATCAGGAACTGGTGACCTTCGAGGAAGGCGCAGTGGCCTATGACCACCGGGATGCGGCAGGCTTCATCAAGCTGAATGCGCTCCGGCTGCGGACGTATGCTGTGCGGAAGGCAAGGGGAGCGAAGGCGACGACCCAAAAGTAGCAGGTATGCAGGCGGCCACGAGCGTGGCTCAAGACGCCGTTCCTGCAGATTTTGGAAATAACAGGCTGGTCAGATCAATCATCACTTCCGCAGGGTTCGACCTGTCGCAGACGCCGAGCTGCTTCTCGATCAACAGGTGCGCCTGACCATGGATCTGTGACCAGACCAGTTGCTCCAGTGCCACTCTTTGTTCTGGTGTCTGCATGCCAAGCTGAACTGCGGCGGGAATGCAGATCTCCGCCAATTGGGCCCGGGAGGCACGGGCAGGCAAAAGCAGCGCCGCATCATCCCAGTTGATCAGTGTTGCCGTGAACATCAGGCGAAACAATGCGGGATGGCTGGTTGCAAAGGCGATGTAAGATCGTTCGGCTGCCCGCATCTGGGCTGGCGGATCGGTCGCGGAAATCCCGCGCTCCGCCCGCATCGCCTCATCAAATCGGGTGAAGCCGACTGTGGCAAGTCCGGTCAGCAGATGTCGCAAGGTTGGAAAATGATGAGCAGGCGCCGCGTGTGAAACACCCACGGCAGTGGCAACTTTACGCAAAGACAATGCTTCAAGCCCATCGCGCTCGAGAATCTCAAGCGCAGCCACCAGCAACGCGTCGCGCAGATGACCGTGGTGATAGCCGCCGTGTGGCCTTGGCGTGGTGCCTTCATCGGATTGAACCACAGAATACCTTCGGAATATGCGCGCTGCCAGCTTTGGCTGTCGATCTGCGTCTGAGGCAAATCTAGACAGCATCAAGCCGGGTTGCAATCTAGGCGATGTCAA
>JANMFA010000135.1:0-1976 GCA_031377545.1 Hyphomicrobiales bacterium
GTGCCACCTTGTTGTCCATCAGGTATTTGCCCGCTGGAGATGCCGCCTTGATGGAGCCAGCGGGCGAGATGTGATCGGTCGTGATCTTGTCGCCGAGCAATCCCAGGATACGGGCTCCGACAATGTCGCTCACCGCTGTCGCTTCCTGTTTCAAACCCTTGAAGTAGGGTGGGTTCTGCACATAGGTCGACTTGTCGTCCCAGGCGTAGGTCTGGCCCGTGCTGGTCTTGATCTTCTGCCAGTTGGCGTCGCCCTTGAAGACATCGGCGTATTTCGCCTTGAAGATTTTCTTGGTGACGAACTTGGCGATGAAGGACTGGATCTCCTTGGACGTCGGCCAGATATCCTTGAGGAAAACTGGCTTGCCGTCGCGGCCGGTGCCCAGCGGCTCGGTCGTCAGGTCGATCTGCACCGTTCCTGCCAGCGCATAAGCCACCACCAGTGGCGGCGATGCGAGATAGTTTGCCTGTGCATCCGGTGATACCCGGCCCTCGAAGTTGCGGTTGCCCGAGAGCACGGAAGCCGCAATGAGGCCATTGTCGTTGATCGCCTTGGAGATTTCGGGGTTCAGAGGCCCGGAATTGCCGATGCAGGTCGTGCACCCGAAGCCGACAAGGTTGAAGCCGAGCTTGTCGAGCTCCTTCTGCAGGCCGGCATTGGCGAGATATTCCGCCACCACCTGCGAGCCTGGCGCCAGAGATGTCTTCACCCAGGGCTTGGTCTTCAGGCCCCTTGCGGCCGCGTTGCGGGCGAGCAGGCCTGCACCAATGAGCACGCTTGGGTTCGAGGTGTTCGTGCAGGACGTGATGGCAGCGATAACCACGTCACCATGGCCGAGATCGAAATTCTTGCCTTCCACCTTGACGCGGCGGCTGATCTCGACCGCCTTCTTGTAATCCGTCTCCATGGCAGCTGCGAAGCCTTTGCCAACGCTTTCCAGATCGATGCGACCCTCAGGGCGCTTCGGGCCAGCCATCGCGGGCTTCACGGTGGAAAGATCAAGTTCCAGCGTGTCGGTGAAGACAGGGTCAGGCGCGGAGGAGGTGCGGAACAGACCCTGTGCCTTGCTGTACTTTTCGACGAGCGCGATCCGCGCATCCTTGCGGCCCGACATCGTGAGGTAGTCGAGCGTCTCGCCATCCACGGGGAAGAAGCCACAGGTCGCGCCATATTCCGGCCCCATGTTGGCGATCGTCGCGCGGTCGGCCAGCGTCATGTTGTTGAGGCCGGGGCCGAAGAACTCGACGAATTTCGAGACAACACCCTTCTTGCGCAGCATCTGCACCACGACCAACACCAGATCGGTGGCGGTGATGCCTTCCTTCAGCTTGCCCGTGACCTTGAAGCCGATCACCTCAGGCAACAGCATGGATTGCGGCTGGCCCAGCATCGCGGCTTCCGCCTCGATGCCGCCCACGCCCCAGCCCAGCACGCCCAGGCCGTTGATCATGGTGGTGTGTGAATCGGTGCCGACGACGGTGTCGGGATAGGCGACCTCGACGGTCGAGGTCTTGCCCTTCTTGTCCTTCACCTTTTCCTTCGTGGTCCAGACGGTCTGCGCCAGATACTCGAGGTTCACCTGATGGCAGATTCCGGTGCCGGGCGGCACGACGCGGAAATTCTTGAAGGCACCCTGGCCCCATTTCAGAAATTTGTAGCGTTCCTGATTCTGTTCGTACTCGCGCTTGACGTTCTGGGAGAGCGACTTGGCCGTGCCGAAGAAATCAACGACCACGGAATGGTCGATGACCAGATCGACCGGTACCAGCGGGTTGATCTTTTCAGGGTCACCGCCGAGCAGTTTCATGCCGTCGCGCATGGCGGCCAGATCGACCACGGCGGGAACGCCGGTGAAATCCTGCATCAGCACGCGCGCCGGGCGGAAGCCGATCTCGGCCTGCTTCGTGCCCTTGTTCTTCAGCCAGGCCACGAAGGTTTCGATGTCCTTCTTGGTGACGGAGCGGTTGTCCTCATGG